>JARLIV010000032.1 GCA_031291555.1 Methylovirgula sp.
AAAACGCTGCAGCCGGGTTGCATCGTCAGCGATGTTCGTATGCCGGGGATCGACGGGCTGGAGCTCCTGCGCAAATTGCGCGAGCTCGGCGTCAATATGCCGGTCATCATCATCACCGGCCACGCCGATGTGCCCCTGGCGGTTGAGGCGATGAAGGCCGGGGCGAGCGATTTCATCGAGAAGCCGTTTGATGACGAGACGCTTCTGAGCGCCATCCACGTCGCGCTCGAATCCTACGAGGCGAGCAGCGACCATGATGCCGAGCGGGCGGAGATCCGCGGCAGGCTCAATTCCCTCACGCCACGCGAGCGCGAGGTTCTCGACGGGCTGCTCGCGGGCTATCCCAACAAGACCATCGCCTACGACCTGAAACTCAGCCCCCGCACTGTCGAAGTGCATCGCGGCAACGTCATGGCCAAGATGGGCGCGACGAGCCTTTCAAGCCTCGTGCGGATGGCCCTCACGGCGAAAGTGCTGCCGACCGATTAAATTTCGTGCTCGGGTCTTCACGATCAAGGCAGGACGAAGCTCTCCGGCGACTTTTGCGCTATATCAAGGCGCAAGCTGGTCTCCTTTCCAAAGTGGCCCGATGCGTGCGGGCCGGAGACCAGATAATGGGTACTGAGGGGAAGGATATTATCCTCGTCCTCGACGACGATGAGGCTGTGCGCGAATCCCTCAAGTTCTCTTTGGAGCTTGAGGGATATACGGTGCGCACCTGCGCCGAGGGCCGCGAATTGCTGAACCACCCGGACCTTGCGCGCGCGCGCTGCCTGATCCTTGATTACCGGATGCCGCAGATGGACGGATTCGAGGTTCTCGACCGTCTCGCGACGCAACACGTCGACGTGCCGGTTCTCCTCATAACCAGCAATGCCAGCGACGCATTGCGCCGTCGCGCCGCGTGCGTCGGCGTCCGCCATGTGCTCGAGAAGCCGCTCTCCGATGGCGCGCTGATCGAGAACATTCAGAGCGTTCTGAGCCTATCCAGCTAAGTTTTATGCCAAATTTGCCTGTTTTTTCAGCCGATTACGTATAATCACGTAGGGAGCTAACACAATTTCCGGTCGCCGCGGCGCTCACTAGCCTGATCCTCGTTCCGTTTGAGGGAGGATCGAATGGCTACCCAGTTCGCTTATCAGTTGGATCGCAAGCCCGTCGCGGCAGCGCAGGTGAAATTCGCCGAGCCACGTGACAATGGCGTTCTGGGCTTGGCCGGGTCCGTCCAGAATTTCTCCCAGGATCGCGAAATTTATGTCGAGGGCGCCCCGGTCGACACGTTCTATAAAGTTGTGTCGGGCGTCGTGCGCACCTGCAAGTTCCTGAGCGATGGGCGCCGTCAGATCGATGCTTTTTATCAAGCGGGCGACATTTTCGGAATCGAAGGCGAGGCGCTGCACAGCCTTTCGGCCGAAGCTGTCTCCGATTGCACGGTGATTTCCTACCGCCGGCGGGGCGCCGACGTGGCGGCTGCGGGCGGGCAGATCGCCGACCAGCTCTTCGAGCATCTCATGCAGCGGCTGGCGCGGGCGCAAGAGCATGCGCTCTTGCTCGGCCGGCGCAGCGCGGTCGAAAAGGTTGCCGCATTCCTTGTCGATTGGGCCGATTGCTCGGCAGACCACCGTTCGGTCAGCTTGGCGATGACGCGGCAGGACATAGCGGACTACCTTGGCCTGACCATCGAGACCGTATCGCGCACGTTGTCGCACTTGGAGCGCGACAGTCTGATCGAAATGCCGACTGCACGGCAGATTCGCCTGACCGATCTTGAAGCGTTGCGGGATTTTAACGTTTAGACGTTGGAGCTCTGCGTTCGGAGTGAATTCTCATGAACGTTATGAGGGTGAGCTATGTGCGGCGGGAGGTGCGTAATTATGCCGATGCTCCTGTCGCACAGCGGGTGCTGGAGGCGTTGATCGCGGCGGCGATCGAAGCACCTGGTGCCTGCTGCGAGCAACCCTGGCACTTTACGGTGATCCGCAATCAGCCGCTTCTGGACCGGATTTCGGCCGCGGCCAAGGTCCATTTGCTAAGCACGATCGGTGGCAATCCGGGGCGGATGGAAGTCCGCCAATATTTGTTGAGCCCGGAATTTCAGATTTTCTATCACGCGCCGGTTGTTATTCTTATCTCTGCCAGAAGCGACGAACAGGCGTTCGAAGAGGCAAGCGTCGTCGCGCAAAATCTTATGCTCGCTGCGCGTGAGTTTGGGCTTAGCACTTGCTGGATCGACTTCGCGCGGAACTGGTTGGAGACGCACGAAGGCCGCCGCAGCATCGCGCTGCCGGCCGGCTATCAGCCAATAGCGCCGATCATCATCGGTCGACCGCACGCAACCACGCTGCCCGCGCCTTGCGAGCCGCCGATCATCAAATGGATCGACTAGAATATAAGCAAGACAGAACCGAAACCGGCTCGCCAGTTTCGGTGCAAGTAATGCTGTCAGACCTTAACGCATATCAGGCGGCAGATTCGGCGCGATGCTGGTCAGGCCCTTGCGGTAATTGCAAGCGCAAAGCGAAAGCAGGCCCCAGCCATAATTGCGCCAAATGTCGGTCAAGGACCGTGTCTGATCGATGACTCGATCGGCCTGCGCGTGAAGGTCGTCAAGATAACCGGACAAGGCAGTCCCCGGATCTTCGCTCACCTTCGGCAGAAGAAAGGCCTTCGATGCCTGATTGGCCTCGAGCCGCAGCAACTCGGTCTGGCTCTCCAAGATGCCGCGCAAGGTCTTGCTCGTCAGCTCATTAAAATCGGAGAAGAATTTCGCGGCTTGTTTTTGCGCGTCCATCAAATGAACCGGCAGATCGGCGCGAATGGTCGAAAGCTCAGCCGTGATTTTTGTAGGGTCAACCATAGGATCCTCCCAACGCAAACTCTCATTCGTAAGAAAGACACGAAGGGGTTATAGGGTATTTGATATTTATCAATTATTCTTACGTTTCGGGACTTATTCATTCTCCCCAGGGTTGATGGAGCTTGGCCGATGTCGGAAGTCCTGAATTTGGCTCAGAAGAGAGCCCTCGTAGCGGATGCCGAGGCGCCGAGCGAGCCAAGCCCCACCGTTGCGCCCGCGCCAGACGCGAGCCCCGACCCTGCCGCGCCCGAAAAGATTCCGGAAGATCATCTCGATCGGCTTCTGCATGCGCGCGAGGCGCCGTTAACCTCGTCGCTCTCCTACATTTCGTTGCTGCTTGCCTATCTCGATTGGGCTTTGCACTTGGCCAATTCTCCCGGCCGGCGGGTGACGCTGGCGCAGGACGCTGCGCATAAATGGTTGCAGCTCTTTACGCCGTCGAAATGGGATGCTCCGTCGCCAGACGATCGCCGCTTCAGCAATAACGGCTGGAACCAGCTGCCGTTCAATTTCTACGCGCAAGCGGCCGTGCTCGGCGAGGAATGGTGGCGCGAGGCGACCGCCGCCTTGCCGGGCGTCGCCAAGCAACACAGCGATATCGTGGCCTTCGCGGCCCGCCAAGTGCTCGATCTTCTCTCGCCGTCGAATTCGCCGCTGACAAATCCCGAGGTCATCAAGGCGACCGCGGAGCAATTAGGCTGGAATTTCATTCGCGGCGGCCGCAATTTAATCGAGGATTTGCGCCGGATCGCCGAGCACAAGCCGCTTGGGGATATGAATGGTTTCGAGGTCGGCAAAAATCTCGCTGTCACGCCGGGAAAGGTCGTTCTGCGCACCGAACTGATGGAATTGATCCAATATGCGCCGACGACGGGGTCGGTGCGGCCGGAGCCAATCCTCATCGTGCCGGCGTGGATCATGAAATATTACATCCTCGATCTGTCGCCGAACAATTCTTTCGTCCGTTATCTCGTCGCGCAGGGATTCACTGTCTTTTGCATCTCCTGGTGCAATCCCGGTCCGGAGTTGCGCGATGTTTCGCTCGATGATTATCGCCGCCTCGGCGTGATGGCGGCGCTCGATGCGGTCGCAGCAATCTGCGAGGCGAAGAAAATCCATGCTGTCGGCTATTGCCTGGGCGGCACATTGCTCTCGATTGCCGCGGCGGCGATGGCCCGCGATGGCGACAAGCGGCTGGCGACCGTCACGCTATTGGCGGCGCAGACGGATTTCACCGAGGCGGGCGAATTGCAGCTTTTCACCGATGATAGCCAGCTTGCGCTTCTCGATGATGTGATGTGGCAGCAAGGCTTTCTTGACAGCACGCAGATGGCCGGCGCCTTTCAGATCCTGCGTTCGAACGAACTGATCTGGTCGAGGCTCATTAAGACCTATCTGCTTGGCGAACATGAAAAGCCCTTCGATCTCTTGGCTTGGAACGCGGATGCGACGCGCATGCCATCCCGCATGCATTCGGAATATCTGCATTCCATGTTCCTGCACAACGATCTCGCCGAAGGCCACTATAAGGTTGGCGGAGAGCCGGTTGCGGTTTCCGAGATCGATGTGCCGATCTTCGCAGTGGCGACCGAAACGGACCATGTCGCGCCCTGGCGCTCGGTATATAAGATCAATCTCCTCAATCAGGGCGATATTACATTTGTGCTGACTTCCGGCGGCCATAATGCCGGTATCGTGAGTGAGCCTGGCCATCCGAATCGGCGGTTCCGCATGGGGCATCGGCCGGCACATGGGCGTTACCTTTCCCGTGATGAATGGAAAGCAGCAGCAACGCAGCACGAAGGCTCTTGGTGGCCCAACTTTGCTGAATGGCTCGCCGATCATTCGGGCCATCCTGTCGCGCCACCGAGCTTGGCCGCGCCGGCTCGCGGCTATCCGCCGGTTTGCGACGCGCCGGGTACCTATGTGCGGGAAACCTGAGCGGGAGCGGCAGGCATGAATTTTAGCGCACCGCCAGCGCCCGGGCAGATGAT
>JARLIV010000187.1 GCA_031291555.1 Methylovirgula sp.
CGGCTCTTCATGGGAGGACGACATGAACGCGCGGATGTTTTTCATGGTCCAAGCCGCTGTTGCAATTCTTTATGCGCTCGGGTTCTTGATCGTGCCGCGCGCCGTCAGTCATCTTTATGGAGTCACATCCGGACCCGCCGCCATCCTCGCCTTCCGCTATTTCGGCGTGACGTTGCTTGGCATCGGCCTCATTTTCTGGCTCGCCAAGGATGTGAAGGACGATGAGGCGCGCAAGGCCATTCTGGGCGGCGCCGGCATTTCAAACCAGATCGGCCTCGTGGTCACACTTGGGGTACGGCCGCCGGCATCATGAACTGGCTCGGCTGGACCATCGTCCTTCTTTATATCCTGCTGATCGCCGGCTGCTTCTATTTCCGCGAAGATAGGGTTCTGACCCTGGAGTCATTGCCGCTCGGCGCACTCAAGCGCAGGTCCTGAGTCTGGTGCCGGCGGCCGGAGAAGTCCGCTATCTGGCCTGCTTGTCCAGGAAGCCGATTACGAGCCGTGCGATTTCGTCCACCTTCTCGTCGAGGGCGAAGTGGCCCGCGTCGAGCAGGTGCAATTCAGCATTCGGTAGGTCGCGCTTATAAGCCTCGGCTCCCGGGACGATGAACGAAGGGTCGTAGCGTCCCCAGAGGATGAGCGTCGGCGGCTTATGTTCGCGAAGCCAGGCCTGCCATTTCGGATAAGAGGCGACGTTGGTCCGATAATCGTAGAGCAGGTCGGCTTGGATCTCGCGCTCGCCGGGTCGCGAGAGAATTGCATATTCGTCGGTCCATGTATCCGGATCGTAGCGCTCGAGGTTGGGGCTTCCCGCGATGTGGCGGTGCTTCATATCCTGGAGCGATGTAAAGACATCGACAACTTCCGGATGCGCTTTCGGATCAGCCCAATATTTGGCGATGGTCGCCCATTTGGCGCCGAGCCCTTCTTCATAGGCATTGGCGTTCTGGATCACGAGGGCGCGCAGCCGTTCGGGATGCGCCAGCATGATGCGGAAGCCGACGGGACCGCCATAATCTTGGAGATAGAGATTATAACGATTGATCCCAAGCCGTTCGAGGAGCGCGTTGGTGGTCTCTGCAAGATGGTCGAACGTGTAAGCATAACGTGTAGGCGGCGGCGCGTCGCTCTGCCCGAAGCCCGGATAGTCCGGCGCGATCAGATGATAATGGACGGCCAACAGCGGGATCAGCGAATCGAACATCCGCGACGATGATGGATAGCCGTGCAGCAGCACGATCGTCGGCGCGTCTTTCGGGCCCGCCTCGCGGTAGAAGAGTCCAACGCCGTCGACCTCAACGCGATGATAGGTGATCGTCGCCGATGTCGATGGCAGGGGCGCTGCTTGGCCGCTCTGGCTGGCGCCAAGTGCAAAGATGGCGGAAAGAAGGGCTCGAACTTTCACGTTATCGCTCCCTCGCGTAAGTCGCAGCTGGCTAGGCAGTCTGCAATTCGGCAATTAGCGCGCTCATCAGTTTTTCAACGGGCAGCGCGCGCGCCAAAGGCGCGCCCTGGCCGGCCCATTGGGCGCCGTAGCCAAAGTCCCCTTTGGCTTTCGCCGCGGCGTTCAGGGCTTTGCCCGCATCATAAGCGATCGGATATTCGGGAACCTCGTCCGGGCTCACGGACGCGCCAAAAGCCGTGAAGCGATTTGCAAGACAGCGCGCCGGGCGCCCGGAAATGACGCGGGTCATCGTTGTGCAATGAGCGGCATCGCTGGACAGAGCGGCGCGGTACCCAGCATCCGCGGCGGATTCGTTGGTGGGCACGAACGCTGTACCGAGCTGGGCGGCACTCGCGCCGAGGCGGAGCGCGGCGGCAATGCCGGCGCCATCCATAATGCCGCCTGCCGCGATTACGGGAATGTTGAGTTCCTGCACGAGGAGCCGCGTCAGCGCCATCGTGCCGAGCTGCGCATCCTCTCCATCCGGATCGAAAATTCCCCGGTGACCGCCGGCCTCGAAACCTTGCGCCACCACCGCATGAATCCCTGCCGCCGCAATCAGGCGCGCTTCGTGAAGATGGGTCGCGGTGGCGAGGAGGACGATTCCCGCCTCGCGCAAGGCCGCAATCCATTCGCCGCGCGGCAGGCCGAAGTGAAAGCTGACCACGCTCGGCTTTGTCGCGAGCAAGGTTCTGAGCATGTCTTCGTTTTCGAGAAAGCTCGCATAGGGCTCCGCGATGGCCGCGGGGGGCGATGCGCCAAACTTCTCGAACTCGGGCCGCAGACGTTCCAGCCAGGCTCGCTGACGTGCGAGATCGCTTTGCGCCGGGTGGTGACAAAAGAGATTGACGTTGAGCGCCCGGTTCGAGCGCGCCCGCACTGCGGAGATCATGTCGCCTGCAGCGGCAGCCGTCAGGGCGCCGATGCCGATCGAGCCCAGTCCTCCGGCATTGGACACCGCGGCGGCCATGAGCGGCGTCGATGTCCCGGCCATGGGCGCCTGAATGATCGGCCAATCGATCTTCAGGAGTTCAAGCAGATTTTGTGGGCGGGACGGCATCATGGCACGCTCTCACATTCTCCGCTGGTGTCCAGCAGCTCGCGGCGCACGCCGTTTGCGGCAAGGGCCGCGATAAGATCGACGGCAAGCGCGAGCAGCATGGCCGCCGCACCGGTCACGAACAGCAGCGGGTAATCACCGCCGCTGTGCGCGAAGACGAAAGACATTCCATAGGCCGCGCCGGCCTGCAAGACGGCGAAGCTCGCTGTCGCTGCGCTCCAGGCCGCTTTCTGCGCGTCAGGGTCATGCGGCAGCAATTCGTGCACGCGGCCAAGCACCAAGGGCACGACGCCGGGCGTGAAGGCGCCGACGATGAAGCTCGAAAGGATAAGTGACAAAGGCCCGAGATCCAGCGCCGGCAGCACGACGGCGCCGGCTTGGAGCAGATAAGCGAGACGCAAGGCCGGCCGGAAGCCGATGCGGTCGCCAAGATGCCCGCTGAGCAGCGGCCCCGCCATGGCGCCAAGCCCGAACAGCACCCAATAGTGCGCGCCAGTCTGCAAGCCTTGGCCGAGCCCGCGCGCTATGAAATCGACGAGGAAAATCATGTGCGGTACAAGCCCGGCGGCGTTGAGCGCATATTCGAGATAAAGCGCGCGTAGCATCACAGTTTGCTTGGGATGCACATGTGTCGCCGCTGTCGCGGGCGCCGGCGCATGTTTCGGCCAGCCGCCCCAGGCGATGAGCGTGAGCAGACAGGACAGGGCGCCGAGTCCGAGCCATGTCTGTGTCAGGCCGTGGCGGAGCAGCAGCGGCACAAGCGTCCCCGACGCGGCAACGCCGACGCCGACCCCCATGAAGATGAGGCCGCCGGCAAAGCCGCGGCGCGCTGCGGGCACGAGCGGCAGCACTGTCGGCGCGGCCAGCACCATCAGCGTGCCGCCGCTGAGCCCCGCGGCAAACCGCCAGATGAAGAACCAGGGAAACGAGACGGGGAAAGCGCAGGCGAAGAAGGCCGCCGTCGCCAGCGCCATCATCAGCCGCAGGATGAGCGGGGCGGGAAAGCGCGCGGCCAGCGGCCGGCCGAGCAGCGCGCCCGCGAGATAGCCGGCGAGATTGGCGGCGCCCAGATAGGCGGCGGCCGAGGGCGCGAACCAATGCGCGCCGACGATCGCCGGCAGCAGCGGCGTATAGGCAAAGCGCGCGAGCCCAATGCCGACGAGGCTGGCGCAAAAGGCCGAGATCGCTGCCCTCCAGGGCACTGCGCCCGGCGAGCGGCTCTCTTCGCGGCGGCCCGCTGCTTCGTGCATCCATCGCCCCTGAATCTTCGGTTGACGCATGGGACGCTACGCGCCTAGGCTAATCATTAAAAGCGAATAGTTGTGATAAGACCTATCGTATTTTAAGATATGTTGGGCTTGGTGGATGATAGACATCTCGGACCTCAAAGTATTCGAAGCTGTGTCGCGCCTCGGGAGCATGAACCGCGCGGCGGCCGATCTGAACACGGTGCAATCGAATGTGACGGCGCGCATCCGCGCCCTGGAGGAAGCGCTTGGCGTCGCGCTTTTCCGGCGCCATGCGCGCGGCGTCACGGTGACACCGGCTGGCCAGCGCCTATTGCCCTTCGTCGGGCGTATCGCCAAGCTTCTCGCCGATGCCGAAGCCGCAGCGAAGGACGATGGGATTCCGAACGGTGCGCTTGTCATCGGCAGCATGGAGACGACCGCCGCGCTGCGCTTGTCGCCGCTGCTCAGCCAATTCGCCAACGCCTATCCCAAAGTTCGCCTCGCGCTCACCACCGGGACGACGTCGCGCCTTTTGAGCGATGTCATCGAAGGCCAGCTCGAGGGGGCCTTCGTCGCGGGCCCCGTCAGCCATCCCGATCTGCATCAGGAGGCGATCTTTCGCGAGGAGCTTGTTGTGGTGACCGCCCGCAACGTGGCCTCACTGCGGGATCTGGCGAAGATCGCTGATCTGCGGACGATCGTCTTCCAGCTCGGCTGCTCTTATCGTCAGCGGCTCGAAGCCGTTTTGGCCGATTTGGGAATTGCCGTCGCCAAGCCGATGGAGCTCGGCTCGCTCGATGCGATCATCGCTTGCGTCGCGGCCGGCGTCGGCGTGACGCTGCTGCCGAAGGGTGTCGTGGCAGCGGCGTCGCAGAACGGCGAGATCGCCATACACGAACTGCCGCCGAGACGTGCGCAGGCCGAGACGCTTTTCGTGCACCGGCACGATGCTTATCTCTCAAGCGCCCTGACCGCGTTTCTCGATCTCGCGCGCTCGCACTATGGCGCTGCGCAAGCTGCCCCACGGCGCAATGAATCCCCGCCAGCTTCGAGGAAGATTGGAAAGAAGCCGGCGGGTTTTCTCGCTGAGGCTACCAAGCTCGCTGGCAAGCCCGAGAAACGATCCGCGTGATGGGATCGCTCTCGAACTTATCAGCATCCTCATCAGGTCAAATTGCTGGCAACCGAGTTGAATTTGTTCATTACGTTTGTGCCGAGCGTCGTCAGCGCACCGATGATCACGATGGCGATAAGACCGGCGATCAGACCATATTCGATGGCCGTGGCGCCGGACTCGTCCTTTAGGAATGATAAAGCGAACTTCGTCATACTACGCACCTATGAAGCGAAATGATCCAAGCTGCTCCGCGAGCGTTAAAAGCTATAACGAAAACTTCTCTGCGCCTTTCCTAATACGACATTAGCAATGATAGACGATGCGGTGACCTTCTATTTACTTGCCGCATTATCTCTAGAATTCGCTTTCAAGAGTAATTGGCCGGCTTAAGTGTCTATTCATACTGGCATCGCGGCCGGGACAGAAACATCAATCGCTTAAGCCAAGCTGCTATGGGCCTCGCGCAGCGTGCAGGTCTGAACGCGGCATTTTGCGAAATGCTTTGCCATTCGCATCACTTCGCTGTGAGAGATCGGTGGCCAATCGTCGATCTTGGTTAAAATCGTTGGCGCCCTGACGCGATCGCGAGCCGCATCTTTCGCGTCACATCTCGCGTGCGGGAAGTCGCCGCGCGCGCGATAGCCTCGCCGCATATCCTTACGTCATCGTCGAAGGGCCCGTTCGCTTTGTATCGCACCCGCAAGCGGCAGTATCGGCTGGCGCGGCTCGCCGCTAAATGTGGCCCGCAAATTGAATCGAGAGATTTGATTGAACATCTGGCAGGCGCGCGTGCATACTGGCGTCCACGCCATCCTATCAGAAGCGTTGCGGTTGCGTATTTTGTGACCTCGGCTCTGGGAAGCCGCCAGATCTTCCGCCA
>JARLIV010000188.1 GCA_031291555.1 Methylovirgula sp.
GGCGATGCGCTGAAGCTCGGGATCGGCGCGATGACCGACGCGCGGATGAAAGCCTTCTTCGCCCAGATGGTCGCGGCGAAATTGTTCAAGCCCGATCTCGACTACAGGCGCGCCTATGCGCTCGCCTTCGTCGATCATGGCCTGGGGCTCGGGCTACGGCCGAAACCATGAGTGAGGCCCTTGTCGCGCTCAGCGGCGTCAGCAAGACTTATCCCAGTGGCACGCTTGCGCTCGATCCACTCGACCTCGCGGTCCGTGAGGGCGAGTTGCTGACGCTGCTCGGGCCTTCGGGCTGTGGCAAGTCGACGGTGCTGCGGCTCATCGCCGGGCTCGAACGCCCGTCCTCTGGCGAGGTCGAGGGCGCGGTCTGGCGGCCGGGCGAGATTGGCTTCGTCTTCCAGGAGGCGACTTTGATGCCCTGGGCCGACGTCGCCGCCAATGTGAGCCTGCCGCTGCGCTTGCAAAAGGTGCCGGCGCGCGAGGCGCGCCAACGCTGTGACGAGGTTCTGGCGCTCGTCGGTCTTGCGCCCTTCGCCAAAGCCTTTCCGAGCGAGCTGTCCGGCGGCATGCGGATGCGCGTCTCGATCGCCCGCGCGCTCGTTTCGCGGCCGAGATTGCTGCTGATGGACGAGCCCTTCGCCGCCATCGATGAGATCGGCCGCTTCCAGCTCAATGACGATCTCTTGCGGCTCAAGGCGGAGCTTGCGACGACCATCATTTTCGTCACCCATTCGGTCTATGAGGCGGTCTATCTCGCGACGCGTGTCGTCGTGATGGCGGCGCGGCCGGGGCGGATCGCTGCCGAGGTCGCGGTCGACCAGAGCTTCCATCGCGCGCCCGATGGGCGCACCAGCGCGGCCTATCTCGATCTCTGCGGCCGCGTCTCGAAGGCGCTAGCACAAGCGGCAAAGGCAGTGCCATGAAGGCTTTGCGCCGCGCCGTCCCGCCGATCCTCGCCTTCCTCGGCTTTCTTGTCGCCTGGGAGGCGATCGTCCGCACCGCGAACATTCCGCCCTATGTCCTCCCGGCGCCGAGCCTCGTCGGTGCGACGCTTGTCGCCGATCGCGCGATCTTGCTGCCGGCGCTCGGGGTGACTCTCACGATCACGCTGGAGGGCTTGGCGGCGGCGACGCTCGGCGGCGTGCTCATCGCAATATTATTCGCGCAATGGCGCTGGCTGGAGCGCGCCTTTCTGCCTTTCGCAGTGATTTTGCAGGTGACGCCGATCATCGCCATCGCGCCGCTGCTGCTCATTTATTGCACGCCGGCGACCGCCGTTCTGCTCTGCGCCTTTCTCGTCGCCTTTTTTCCGATTCTCGCCAATACGACGCTCGGTCTCGCCTCCGCCGAGCGTAATTTGCGCGATCTCTTTGCGCTCTATGGGGCCTCGCGCTGGCAGACGCTCTGGCTTCTCAAAATGCCGGCCGCGCTGCCCTTCTTTTTCGCTGGGCTGCGGATCGGCGGCGGCCTCGCCTTGATTGGCGCGATCGCCGCCGAACTGACTGCCGGCACCCAGGGCGGCCGGACGGGTCTTGCCTTCCGCATCGTCGAGGCCGGCTACCGCCTCAACATCCCGCGCATGTTCGCGGCTTTGGCGCTCATCGCGCTCACCGGCATCGCCATCTATGCGGCGCTCGCGGCGCTGTCGCATTGGGCTTTGCGCCATTGGCATGAAAGCGCGCCCGAAGCGCCGTGAGAAGACCCTGAGCGGCGAATCGGTTAAAGAGATAAAAAGGCTTGGTTTTTGTCCGGCTTGCTAAGCCGCCTGCGCGATGCTACCCGGCCTGTTCCTGGTTTCACTGAGGCGCGATGACGATCAATTTCCACAAAGGCGATCTCCCGGACGGGCTGAGCTTCGGCGACAGCGTCGCCATCGATACCGAGACCTTGGGCCTCGTGCCCTATCGGGACCGGCTCTGCGTCGTGCAATTGTCCGGCGGCGACGGCAATGCGGAAATTGTCCAGATCGCGGCGGGGCAGACGCAGGCGCCGAATCTGACGCGGCTTTTGGCCGACGCGCGGGTGACCAAATTATTTCATTATGCGCGGTTCGACATTGCGGTTCTCTACCGCGCCTTCGGGGTTATGGCGGGACCGCTCTATTGCACCAAGATCGCCTCGAAACTGACCCGCACCTATACCGACAGGCACGGGCTCAAGGATCTTGTCCGCGAGCTTTTGGGCATCGAATTGTCGAAGCAGCAGCAATCGTCCGATTGGGCGGCGGCAATGTTGAGCGAGGCACAGCTCGCTTATGCCGCGTCCGATGTGCTGCATCTGCATGCCTTGCGCAGCAAGCTCGATGCCATGCTGGCGCGGGAAAACCGCACCGAACTCGCGGCGGCCTGTTTTGAGTTTCTGCCGACGCGCGCCAAGCTTGATCTCCTCGGCTGGCCGGATTCGGACATTTTTTCGCACGAATAGGCGCTTTTGCCGCTCAATGGGTACGGATAGCGGTGCGCGGACGTTGCTTTGTATGTCCCGTGGAGTTGAAAGGACGTGGCGTCACGGCCGTGCCATAGGATAGAATAGGCTAAGATTTGTAGGACATACTCTTCCTGCTGCGGCCAGGCGTATGAGAAGAAGCCGCGAATTCGGCAAAATTGCCGCTTAGAGCCCGTTGCGGAAAAGTTGCGTGACCTTTCCGAAGAGAACAGGCCCCAACGCTTTGAGTTGGCGCGATTTCTTGTCGGCCAGGTGGGTTCATCTGGCGGTAAAGCGCGCCAGCCGCTGACCATGGACTTGTGGATGACCGATCTGACCCGCGCGCCTGCAAAGGCTGCAAGCCGGCTCGAACTGCCGGCCGGGACGTCGCGCCATGCGGTGCATCATGCGCGCTGGCATTCGCTGTTCGTGCGTTCGTTGCGCAGCTTCATTATCATCGGCTCTACGCTGATCGTCGTCGTCGTCGGGTTCGTTATCATCTTCAATCCGTTCAAGCAGATCGCCAAAAATCTTTCGAGCGCGGCCGTCGGCATGAAGGGCACCACGGTCACCTTGTCCTCGCCGAAGATGAGCGGCATTCGTCAGGACGGGCAGCCATTCGAGCTGACCGGCGGCGTCGGCACGCAGGACATTCTCAATCCCGCCGTCGTCAAGCTTGCGGGCGTCAACGCCAAAGTCGGCATGGATGACAGAACCACGACGCAAATCACCTCGCTCTCCGGTGTCTATGACAGCACCCGCGACTATGTCTGGTTGAATGACAATGTGCGGATCAAGAACGACGACGCGGGCTATGATATGTTCACCCAGCACGCCGAGATGGATTTCAACTCGGGTAAGATGCTCGCCGATGCGCCGGTGAAACTTCTGCTTTCGGGCGGCAGCGTCGTTCGTGCGGACCGGATGTCGGTGACGGACAACGGTCATAAAATTTCTTTTCTGGGCCATGTCAGCTCGGTCATCGATCCCGACGATGCTAATACTGGCAGAACGCCACCGGAGTCGGAGCCATGAGGAAAATGGCGATTTTGCCTGTGCATCTGGCTTTGCCGGCTGCGGCCGTCGCGCTCGGCCTGCTCTGCGCCTTGGTGCCCGCGCGGGCGCAGACGGCGGCCCACAAGGACGATCATTCGCAAATCAATATCGTCGCCGCCGAGCTTGATTATTTCGACAAGGATCAGAAGCTTGTTTATACCGGCAACGTCGTCGCCGTCCGCGGCGAGACGACATTGAAAACGCCCAAGCTTACGGTCTTCCTCGCGCCGCGCCAGCATGGGCCGAGCGCGCAAAGGGTTTCGTCCTCCGACCGCATCCGTCGCATGGAGGCGGCCGGCCCGGTGACGCTGATCTCGAAGGATCAAGTCGCCCGGGGTGACTCGGGCGTCTATCAGAAGGTGGACGACAAGGTCTATCTCGACGGCAATGTCAGTCTCACCCAGGGGCCGAACGTCACGCTGGGGGATCATATCGTCTACGATCTGCACACGACCGAGGCCGTCGTCACCGGCCATGTGCGCAGCCTCTTCCTCCCCGACAGCGACAATGGCAATACGAGCGGCGACGGCGGCGAGAAGCCGAAGACGAAACACAAGTCCGGCGCCAAGCGTTCGGAGTCCGCGGAACGATGAGCGTGGGATCGCAGCGTGATTTCGGCGCCAATTCTTCTGCAGCGGGTGCAAATCAGGGGACAGGCCTGATGGCGCGGTTGCGTGGCTTTTTTGGCGGCAAACCCCGCGTGGAGGATGCTCACGCGCAGAGCGCGGAGGCCTGGCTTTTCGAAAGCGGCGAAGGGGCCGAGGTACAGGAGGCGCTGGGGCCGGATTGGTTGCCGCAAGACCTCGAAACCTGGCAGTCGGATGGGGCGGGATCGCCCGCGCAGCCGGCAGCGCTTGAACAGGCGCCTGCGGCTCCGCGCCAGGCAACGGCCGCGCCGGCGGCGCCGGCCGGGCAGGAGGTTGGCTCTGCGCTGCCCGGCGGCTCGCTGATCGTCCAGGGGCTGAGCAAATCCTACAAGAAGCGGCAGATCATCAAGGATGTCAGCTTGACGCTCCATCGCGGCGAGGCGGTCGGCCTGCTCGGTCCGAACGGCGCCGGCAAGACGACCCTGTTCTACATGATCACCGGGCTCATCCGGCCCGATTCCGGTACGATCATGATCGACGATTATGACGTGACCGCGCTGCCGATGTACCGTCGCGCCCGGCTCGGCATCGGCTATCTGCCGCAGGAGCCCTCGATCTTCCGCGGCCTCAGCGTCGAGGAAAATATCCGCGCGGTTCTCGAGATCACCCAGCCAAACAAGCAAAGGCGCGCCGAGGAACTCGAAGCGTTGCTCGAGGAATTCGACATCGCGCGGCTGCGCAAGCTGCCGGCCATCGCGCTCTCCGGCGGCGAGCGCCGGCGCTGCGAGATCGCCCGCTCGCTCGCGGGCCATCCCTCGTTCATGCTGCTCGACGAGCCCTTCGCCGGCATCGACCCGATCGCCATCGGTGACATTCGTCAGCTCGTCCAGCATTTGAAGCGGCGCGGCATCGGCGTGCTCATCACCGATCACAACGTGCGCGAAACGCTCGACCTCATCGATCGCGCCTACATCGTCCACAGCGGCGGCATATTGACCGAGGGCGCGCCGGACGAAATCGTCGCCAATGCCGACGTGCGCCGCTTCTACCTCGGCGAAAGCTTCCGGCTCTAGATTCCGCTCACCCGAAATACCGCTCAAGAATCTCGCCATAGATGGCGGCGAGCGCGTCGATATCGGCGAGCGGAACGCGCTCGTCGATCTTGTGCATGGTCGTGCCGACGAGGCCGAATTCGATCACTGGACAATAGGCGCGGATGAAGCGCGCGTCGGACGTGCCGCCGGAGGTCGAGAAATGCGGGATGCGCCCGGTATGCGCAGCGATGGCCTCGACGGCGAGATCGGTGAAATGATCGCGCGCGGTGACGAAGGCGAGCGCGTTGCA
>JARLIV010000033.1 GCA_031291555.1 Methylovirgula sp.
ATCATGGCGGGGCTGAGCGTTTTCGCCATTCTCATTGGCGCGGTGCTCGGCTTTGTCATGGTCTCGACCGTGCGGAGCAGCGCGCGGAATGCGGCGGATCTATCGGCCGCTCCCGCTACGAAGCTCATCGATTTGTCGCCCATCGTCACCAATCTTGCCGATCCGCCCAACGCCTGGGTACGCCTGCAGACCGCGATCGTCGTCGATACGAAGTCGGACGTGAAGCCGGAAGTGCTCGCCGCCGAGATTTCGGACGACCTTCTCGGCTTCATGAAGACCGAATCGCTCGCCCAGATCGGCGGCGCCAGCGGCCTCCAGCATTTGCGCGAGGATTTGACCGAGCGCGCGGTCATCCGCTCGCAGGGGCATGTTCGGGAACTGATCATTCAAACCCTGGTGGTGCAGTGAAGCGTTTGCTGCTTGCTCTGGCCCTGCTGCTCGTCTCGACGGCCGTAGCCACGGCTCAGACGCCGGACCTCAATACACTGATCCCGCAGGGCGGCGGCAGCGCCGCGGCGCGGATCATCCAGCTCGTCGCGCTGCTGACGGTGCTCTCCGTCGCACCGGGCCTGTTGATCATGGTCACGAGCTTCACGCGCTTCATCGTTGCGCTGTCCTTCGTGCGCTCGGGACTCGGGTTGCAAAGCACGCCGGCGAATTTGGTTTTGATCAGTCTTGCCCTGTTCATGACTTTTTATGTCATGGCGCCGACGTTCGATCGCGCCTGGCAGGACGGCGTTGAACCGCTGATGGACAACAAGATCACGGAGCAGGCTGCGTTTCCGAAAATCATAGAGCCGTTCCGCCTTTTCATGATGCGGCAGGTGCGCGACAAGGATCTGAAGCTGTTTGAAGACCTCGCGCCGCCGGATCTGAAGCCGGCGCCTGGCGTCAAGCCGGCGCCTGAGGTCGAAATCCGCATTCTCATTCCTGCCTTCATGATCTCAGAGCTGCGGCGCGGCTTCGAGATGGGATTTCTGATCGCTCTGCCGTTCCTCGTTATCGATGTGGTCGTCTCGACGCTGACCATGTCGATGGGCATGATGATGCTGCCGCCTTCGGTCATCTCGCTGCCGATCAAAGTTCTTTTCTTTGTTCTCATCGACGGCTGGAATATGCTGATTGGCAGCCTGGTGCGCTCCTACAGCTAGCGATGCGTCATTTCGGGCAAAGGTGAACCTATGGCTGGATCGATCATTTTCGCAGGCTGTGTGAGGGATTGCGCGGCGCATTTGCAGCAGGTGCTGGCGAATTGCGCGCGCCTCGCGGCGGCCACGGAGAAGGCCTTCTTTCTGTTCGCGGAAAACGACTCGGCCGATGCCACCAAGGCGATCCTTGCGAATTGGTGTGAAGGACGCATCAACGCGCGCATCCTGTGCTTCGACGGGCTTCACAAGCGTCTTTCCAAGCGCACGGAGCGGATCGCCTTCCTGCGCAATCAGATATTGAAATCCATCCGGGAGCAGGGCCTCACAGATTATGACACGCTATGCGTTTTGGACTTCGACGAGGTCAACGCTGGCGTGATCGCCCCGGAGGGGTTTGCCGCCGCGATGGAATTTCTTCTTTCCGCGCCGGAGAACGCCGGCGTCTTCGCCGTTTCCGATCCGATCTATTACGACATCTACGCGCTGCGGCATGAGCACTGGAGTCCCGGCGATTGCTGGAAGGCCATCCGCGCCGCGCCGGCGGACCGCAGGGCCGAAGTCTTCCAAACTCTCGTGTGCGACCGGCAGGTGCCGGTCGCGGAGACGGCAGCGCCGATCGCGGTCGATTCGGCCTTCGGCGGCTTGGGGCTCTATCGGCTCGCCTATGCCTTGAACGCAAGCTATGTCGGTCTCGACGCAGATAGCGAGGAAGCGTGCGAGCATGTGAGCTTCAATGCGGATATCGCGCGGCGCGGCGGGAAGCTCTACATTTTCCCACGGCTCCGAAACAGTACGCCTTGGCAGCATTGCCTCAATGGCCGCGCCCAGAAAACGATTCGGCTCGGCAGCGGCGCGCTGCAAATGGAACTGATCGCGCCGCAATCGCATCAGCTCGATCATTATCTGAGCAGCTATCCGCTCTATGACCGGCGCCTGCCGTTGCTGCTGACCACTTTCAATCAGATCGTCGGCGCTGCGTCCGTCCTCGATATTGGCGCCAATATTCTCGATACGATCGCCCTGATGCGGCTCAGCGGCGCCCAGCTGACGAAATCCATTTCCGTCGATGCCGCGCTCGAATTCTATAAATACGCCGAGTTCAATGCTGCACGAAATCCCATCCTCGCCGCGACGAGCGAGATCGTTTGGGGCTTTGTCGGCGCCGAGGAAGACCGTGGCAACATCGCTGCCATCAACGGCACTGGCAATGTGCGAGAGCTGCGGCGTTACGGGCAGTTGCAAGCGCTGTTGGAGCCGCGGTGCGTGACCTTCGCTGATCTCGCGCCGAACGGCGTCGATCTCGTCAAGACTGATCTCGACGGTTACGACCATGTGGTGATCCGCCAGAATCTGGCTTGGCTCAAGCGTTGGAAGCCGATGCTCTGGGTCGAAGCGCAGATCGAGGACGGCGCCGATATTTCCGCCTGGAGCGGCAATCTGCTCGCGCTGGCCGAAGACTTTCCCTATGTCGCCGCCTTCGACAATTTCGGTTTCTGCCTCTGCGCCGGCACGATGACCGACAAATGGAACATTGTCCTTGAATTGATCTCCATCGGGGCGCGCTACAAGATGCATGAGGCGAGCGCCGGCCGGCCGCGCTTTTATTATCTCGATATCCTGTTCGTTCCACAGCGCTTTGGAGAGGTCTTTGAGGAATTTGTCGGCGCCTTGCCGGAGATGAAGCTCACGGCGGATGCGCCTATTGCGGCGAAGGAATATCATGCAAAGGCCGGCTGATCGCAGCATCGCCGTCGTCGTCCCATCGCGTCTCGCGGGCGGTGCGGGGCGCAAGCTCTTCGTCGAGCAGGCGATCGAGGCGGCGGGCACGCAAGCGATCCAGCGCGGCTTTCATCTCGCCTTTTTCATCGGCATTGATCTCGACGCGCAAATTCCATCCTCGCTCGGCGCGCGGCCGGATGTCACCCTCGCGCGCAGCCAAGGGCGCAGCCAGGCGTCAGCTATCAATGCGGCCGCAAATGCAGCCGCAGCGCAAAATCACGATTTTATCGCTTTGCTTGAAGACGACGACCAGTGGGAGCCGAACTTTCTCGCCTGGGCGCTTGCCTGTCTCGAGAGCTGCGATTTCGTCTCGTCGAATCAGTTGGAAGTCGATGCCGAGGAGCGCTGTGTCCGGGTCAACGATTTTCCGACTCCTTCGGGCTGGATCATGGCGGCTGATCTATGGCGCAAGGTGGGGCCGTTCGACGAATCGCTGCGCTGGCACGTGGACAATGATTGGCTCGGCCGGCTTGCATTGAGCGGTGCGCGAAGGGTTCATCTCGTCGAGGCGACGGCGCCGATAACGCTGCAGAGTAGCGCGCAGGTTCGCCCCTGGATCGCCAACGTTCTCACGCAGGGCGGTCCGGGCAGCACGGTCCGGCGTCATCTCTCTTCCCGACCTTTGGTGCGCCGCACAGTGCATCAAGGCTCCGGCATGCATCAAATCGCCACCAACCCAATGGCGGCGGCGGAAAGTCAGAGCGAGTATCGTCAGCTGATCTCCCGCTATGGGCGAATTCCCTGGTAGCACCCCGCGAGGGTGCGACGCTTAAGTTTCGGGAAAGGTTTTATCGTTAATTGTGCCAACACGGCAGGTTGGGAGTTGCAGCCCAAAGGCATCAGGCCGCCCTGTCGTACCGGAAAAATCCGGTATGTCCCGCAAGAATTGGCCAACACTAGGGGACATACATAATGTCAAGTGATCTTCTCACAAATACGTCTGCTATGACGGCGCTTCTCGCGCTCAACCAGACGCAGCAGACCCTCAACACCTACGAGAAGCAGGTTTCCACCGGCTTGTCGATTTCCGGTGCCAAGGACAATGCCGCCTATTGGTCCATCGCCACCACGATGAACACGCAGGTCGGCGCTCTCGGCGCTGTCTCGAGCTCGCTTTCTGAAAGCGCCTCGATGTTGTCGACGATGACGGCAGCGCTGAACCAGACGGTCTCGGTCATGGATAACCTCCAGAACGACTTGCTGACCGCTCAGGATCTCGTGGCGAAGGGCGATACGACCGACCTCGCTAAGACGCAGAACGACATCGCACAGCAGCAGCAATTGCTGCTCAGCATCGGCAGCTCGTCGAACGTTAACGGCGTCAATTTCCTCGAGGCGACGGCCGGCTCGACGGTGCAATTGCTCTCGTCCTATGATCCCAAGGCGGGCGCGAGCTTCATCACAATCGATACGGGCTCGACGACGGCTCTCTTCGACACCGCTTCCACCGGGGCGACCACCGGCATCCTCGGCTCGGCCGGCGCCGCCTATACGGCCGCTTCGATCCTGACGCTGGATGTCACGGCTGCCGGTGTCACCGCTGGCGACATCGGCAACATGCTTACCGACGTCCAGAAAGCGCTGAGCAAGATCACTGCGGCGGCCAGCAATGTCGGCGCGGATCAAAACAATGTGGCCGCCCAGCAGACCTTCATCTCAAACCTGTCGGATTCGCTGACGGCTGCGGTCGGTTCTCTCGTCGATGCGGACATGAACCAAGCCTCGACGAAGATCTCGGCTCTGCAGGTTCAGCAGCAGCTCGGTGTCCAGGCGCTGGCGATCGCCAACTCCAACACGCAGCTCATCCTGAAGCTGTTCCAGTAATTCCCGATACGGCTCATTCGTGAGGCTGGCCGCGCCGTTTCGACGGCGCGGCCTTTTTCGTTTCGGGCAATCTCCGCGCAAGCTTGGCACCGCACATTGCGGTGAAGCGGGAGCGGAGGCGGGAATGGCGGCGCTCGAACAGGCGAAGCGCGTCTGGGAAAATCTTCTTAGGCTTGGGACACGGCGGCTCATCGGCCTTGGCATGACGGGCTTGGTGGTCTTTCTCGTCACGGGCCTCGCCGGCTATTATCTCAGCCGTCCCGCGCAGGAGCTTCTCTACAGCGGTCTCGATCGTGATGATGTGAGCCGCATCGCCTCGGCGCTCAAGGAAGCCAATATCGATTTCGATGTCAGTGCGGACAGCACCGCGGTCTATGTGCGCTTCGGGCAAACGGCACAGGCGCGCATGCTGCTGGCGGAAAAAGGCCTGCCGAATAGTCCTAATTCCGGCAATGAACTCTTCGACAAGCTTGGTTCGCTTGGACTCACCTCCTTCATGCAGCAGGTGACGCGGGTTCGCGCTCTGGAGGGCGAACTCGCGCGCACGATTCAATTGATGAGCGCGGTCAAGGCCGCGCGGGTTCATCTCGTCCTGCCTGATGATGGATCCTTCCGCCGCGAAAGCGAACCGCCGTCCGCTTCGGTCGTCGTGCGCACCGAGATCGCCGACGACGTTTCAGTCGCCAAGGCCATTCGCCATTTGGTGGCAGCGGCTGTCCCCGGCATGAAGCCGGATGAAGTGACGGTGCTCGATACGGACGGGATGCTACTTGCCTCGGGCGATGACTCGGGCGACACGGGGGCCGGCCAGATGCTCTCCCTTGAAAAGACCTTCTCCAAGGAAATTCAAGACAATATCAGCCGGACCTTAGCTCCGTTCGTCGGCCTCAATAATTTCCAGATCAGCGTCGCCGCCCGGATCAATACCGACAAGAAGGAAACGCAGGAGACCGTCTACGATCCCGATTCGCGGGTCGAGCGCTCGGTTCGCGTCGTCAGGTCGAACGAGACCTCGCAGAATTCGACGAACCAGTCGCCGACGACGGTGACGCAAAACCTGCCGCCGAATAAAACGGACGCCGACGGTGGCAAGCAGTCGAACGAGGAAAATCAGAAGCGCGAGGAGACGACCAATTACGAAGTCTCGTCCAAGACGATTCAGACGATCAGTGGCGGCTTCGAGGTTGAGCATATTTCGGTCGCGGTTCTGGTCAATCGCGCGAGCCTGATCGCCGCGCTTGGCGGCAAGCCCACCCCGGAGGCCATCGCCAAGGAGCTCGCCGATTTGCAGCAAATCATCGCCTCGGCGGCGGGGGCGAACCAGTCGCGCGGCGATACGATCAAGGTGTCGGCGGTCGAATTTGTCGATACCAGCCGCGATCTCGCTCCGGTGCCGCCGCCGGGCTGGCAGGAATTGCTCCTGCGCCAGGCCGGCACGGCCGTCAATGGCGGGGTTATCCTCCTCGTCGCTTTGCTGATGATCTGGTTCGGCGTGCGGCCCGCGGTCAAGGCTTTCACCGCGCCGCCGCAACTGGCCGCCGTAGATCCGGCGGGCTACCTCGGGGCGGACGGCATCGTTCTGCCCGAACCCAGCCTGTCGATGCCTGAAGGCATGTCGGCTTTCCCGGCGCTGGCGGGCGAGCCAAATCTGATTGAGGATGTTGCCGACAGTGCCAAACGCACGCCGGTAAAGCGGCTTGAGCAGATCGTCGAGTTTGACGAGCAGCAGGCGGTCAACATCCTGAAACTTTGGATGCGCCAGAGGAGCACGGTCTGATGGCGCGGCCAGTCGCGGATTATCTCGTTGAGATAGGCCCGTTCACGGATATCGCGCCGCCGCTTGCGGCCACTCTGCCGGATACCGAGATCGCGCCGATATGGCGGGAAGAGCCGGAAGAAAATCCCCAGATTGCGATTGACGCGGCGCGCGAAGAAGGACGTGCCGAAGGGCTCGCGGCCGCGCAGGCGGATTTCGCTGCGGAGCTTGCGCAGGCGCGCGAAAGCTTCGAGGCCGAGCTCGAAGATGCTCGGCAGAAGTGGGCGAACGAGGAGGCAGAGCGCCTGCGCGAGCAGCTTGCGGCCGGTCTCGTCGCGATGGAAGAGCGGCTTGCCGACGGTGTCGCGCGAGTCTTGCGGCCTTTCATCCTCGCGGCGCTTCGCCGCCGGATGACCGAAAAATTGGTCGAGAATGTCCGCACGATCGTCGGCAGCGCCGACAAGATCGTAATCAAGATCGCCGGACCCGAGGATCTCGTCGCGGCTTTGCGCGAGGAACTTCAGGCGGTTCCGGCGGCGATCGAATATGCCGTACAGGACGGTCTCGACGTCAGCGTCATTGCCGAGACGACGTCGATCGAGACGCAGCTCAGGGCTTGGACTGATTTGATCGGTGCCGGGGAGTAGCGCGCGTGGCTGAGGCCGAAAAACATGAAATCGTGATCATCAAGCGCTCGCGTGAAGGCTCGCACGAGCCGCATGGCGGCGCTTGGAAGATCGCTTTCGCCGATTTCATGACCGCCATGATGGCGTTGTTTCTCGTGCTTTGGCTTGTCAACGCGACAAATCAGAAGACGAAGGCCTCGCTGGCGCGCTATTTCAATCCTGTCGATCTCGTCGATATGTCGACGCTCAAGCGTGGTGTTCACGACCCGACGACGGGGCCAGAGACGGACGGCATCGCCAGCGGGGCTGCCTTCCCGAAATCGGTCAAGGATGCGGCGAGGAAGAACGGCAGCATGGCCGGGCCGGCCGATGGCGCCGCTGGGCCGCGCGATGTGCAGTCGGACGAGCAGGGGCAGCGGACCGCCGAACCGCCGCCGACGCATACCGAAGAGGCGCTGTTTCGCGATCCCTACGCTGTTCTCGCGGAGATAGCAGCCGGCGGTTCGAGCGCACAGGCCGCGACGAACGATCAACTCGACGCATCTGCCGATAATGATGGTAGCGGCACGACGCCGGACGTCTATAGCGATCCGTTCAAAACGGACGTTCCCAAGACTCAGGCGCCTGCGCCGGCCAATCCGTCCGCGGCCACTCAGGCCGCGCCGCAAGCCAGCGCCTCGCAGCCGGTTGCGCCTCAGCCGGCCGCCTCTCAGCCGGGGGCGCCGCAGGCAGCGCCGGCTCCGTCACCGGCAATCGATAAAACGCGGACAAAGCAAGAGCAGTCGCTCAACGGTGCAGGGGCCCTCGCGCAGAGTCTGCAGAAGCAGATCGCCAGCCTGCTCGATGCATCCGGAAAGGATACGGCGGAGCCAGCGATCGAGGTGAAGGCAACCGATGAAGGCATTCTGATCAGCCTGACGGATAAAAGCAATTTTGCCATGTTCGCTATCGGCTCGGCCGAACCGCAGCGCAAAACCGTGCATGTGATGGAGAAGATCGCCAAAGTTCTCAAGAAACAGCCAGGCGACATCATCATCGGCGGGTTCACCGATGGGCGCCCCTATCGTTCGGCAGGCTACGACAATTGGCGGCTTTCGACGGATCGCGCGCAGATGGCCTATTACATGCTCGTGCGCGGTGGCATCGATCAAAAGCGTATTCTGCGTATCGAAGGCTACGCGGACCGCCGGCTGAAGCTTCCGAGCAAGCCGCTCGCCGACGAAAACAGGCGCATTGAGATATTCCTGAAAGTGAAAAAGTCATGAGACTGCGCGCTCTCGCCCTCGCGATGTTGGCGCTGACGATTGCCCCCGGTCTGGCCTCGGCGGCGCCGTCGAAGCCGCCCTATCAGCTCGTGCGCTCCTTGCACGCGCTGCAGGATCAGATCGTCCTGGGCAATAGCGCGGCACGTGCCGCCATTCCCGGCTTGTCGGCGGAGCTCGCGGCGCGTTTGCTCTCTTACAATCCCTCTGTTTGGCGCGAACCGCGCAACGTCAACGCCGTCGTGACTTACGTGCTCAGCGGCGGCTCGCCGCGTGTGGCGCAAAGGGTTTTCGCCAGCGGCAATTGCCCGGACGACGACAAGAAGCTTCTCGAAGGCGCATTGGCCTATTCCGAAGGGCGGGAGTCGCGCGCCAGGGCTTTGCTCGCGGACATCGATCCGCGCACGCTCGATCCGCTCGTCGGCGGTCATGTCGCCTTGGCGCAGGCGGCGCTCATGGCTGAGAAAAGCCCGCGGGAGGCCGTGGCTCTGCTCGATCTCGCCCGCGTCCTGGCGCCGGGAACCTTGGTGGAGGAGGCCGCCTTGCGGCGCGAAATCTTCCTCATCCACGCGACCGGAGATTTCGAGCGCTTCATCAGCCTGTCGGGCGAATATATCCGGCGCTTCCACAGGTCGACTTACGCCGATAATTTCCGCGAACATTTCTCGGATGCCGTGGCGCGGCTCAATATATCGGGCGACTCGGCGCAGTTGCAGCAGATCGACGATGCTCTGAGCAGCCTCGATCCCGCCGATCAATTGAATATCTATCTGATGATCGCGCGGGCATCGGTTCTTACCGGGAGGATTACGGTGGCGCAGTTCGCGGCGAGCAGAGCCGAAAGTCTTGCGGCGCCCGATTCTACGGAAATCTGCCGTGCCGAGCTTTACGACGGCGCTGCCGAGATCTTCACGCCGGGTTATGCGCATGGCGAGAGCCTGCTCAATTCCGTAGATGCCGCCCATCTCTCTCGTGAGGAAGGGACTCTGCGGGACGCGGCGCTGTCAGTGTCCCGGCAAATTCATGAGTGGGCGCAGGTCGGTGCCCAGACCACGGCGGCGAGCCCCGCCGCGGATCCCGTGCCGCAGGCGCTCGATACAGTGATGAACGAAAGCGCCTCCACGGTCGATGCCGCGCAGAAGGCGATCGCCGAAGCCGACGATGTCGACAAAGCGGAGCAGCCATGAATAACATCAGCGGGTTCTCCGGCGCTCTTGTCGCTTCAAATCCTCTTCTTGCCCCCGAGCCGAAAACGGGCGGCGATTCTGCTGCCGCGGAGAAGGGGCAGTCCTTCGAGACATTGCTGACCGGGCTGAGCCAGCAGAGCGAAACGACGACGACAGATTCTTCTTCGACCGCGGACACGCTCACCAGGCAGGGTGGGGCGGCGAGCCCGTCGCCGGGTTCGGACGCGCTCGCACTCGTGAATCGGGCCACAGCTCGCGAGACGTCGCAGACGGTATCTGCCTCGCAAGCGTCAGGGACGGCCACAGGGCAAAACCGAGCCACAGTCCTCAGCGCAACGGTGTCCACTGAGCGGCTGGTCGCCTCCGCCGCGGCTCTTGACGTGGCGGGGGACGGCGCGCCGTCGCAGGAGACGAGTACGCCGGCGCAGGCCAGCGGCCGCCCGCAGGGGCAGAAGGCCGCCGGCATTACACTCTCCACGGCGACGGCATCCAAGCCGCAGCCCACCACCGTCTCAACCCAGTCCTCCGGCGCCCAAACGCAGCCGAATATCGTTTCGGTCAACGCAAGTTCGCAACAACTGGCATCGGCGGCGGCCGATACCGCGGACACGGCTTCCATTGGGTTCGCGCCGCTGGCGGAAGTGGCGGCCGCCTCTTCGTCTTCGGCCGCGACATCGGTGTCGCAAAAATCGACGGAGAGCGGGCAAGCCTCCAGCCCGCGCGAGCGTCGGCAGAGCACGGAGCCGGACGCGTCGCAGACACAGTCGCAACCGGCGGTGAGTGTGACGGCCGCCGCTCTCCTTGCCGCGGCGGCGAATGTCGTACCGGTCGCCGGCGCGCAGCAGACTGTCTCGGCCGATTCGGGGCCGTCTTCGTCTGCGGACGACAGCGCTGCTCTTGGCAGCGGCGGATCTTCCCTCGCTGGCGAAGCGGCCGTCACCAAGGTCGCGCTGGCTTCGCATGGCGCGGCAAGCAAGTCGGATTCGACTGAGGACAGCACGACGCAGACCAAGGTCGATGTCGTCTCGCAAGCAACGTATTTTGCGCCGGTGGCATCGCTCTCGCCGGCCCAGCAAATCGTTAACGCGGTGGTGCCGCTTCTGTCGTCGTCGGACACGGCGGGGCAGGATTCATCCGCCACGTCCTCGGTTCAATCCGCCACGCCGGCGACGGATATCAGCGCGATGCTGGCGGCCGCACAGCCCTCCTCTTCGGCCGTCAAGACCCTGGATTTGCAGCTTGAGCCGCCGGATCTCGGCACGGTGAACGTGAAGCTCAATTTGTCTGACGGCGGCCTTGAGGTCGAAGTTCAGACGAGCCAGAGCACGACCCGCGATCTCCTGGAGAAAGATAAGCAGGAGCTCACGAACCGCCTGACCGGTACCGGCTACACCATCACGGGCATCGACGTCAGCCTGGCGGCGCCGTCAAGTGCGGCTAGCAGCTTTGCTGACCAGAGTGCCGCCGGTCAGGGTTCGTCCGGCCAGACCTCCGGCGGCAGCGGCCAAGGCTATAGCGGATCGCAGGCTCAAGACGGCGGAGCCAACAATTCTCCTCAACGCCAGTCGCAACGGCAGAGCGGCAATGCAACTTTTGAGACGGCATCGTCTGCGCCTCGGCGCACTGCTGGCACTGGCCTTTATCTTTAGCCGCGCGCTGGGCGCGCCGCAGCCGCTCGTCTGCGAGCGCGAAATGACCCGCGCCGCGGCGAAATATGGGGTGCCCCTTGGCGTGCTCTATGCCGTCGGCCTGACGGAGACCGGCCGTCGCGGGACGCTCAGCCCCTATGCGCTCAATATCGAAGGGCCCTCCGTGTTCCCGCAGACTTTGGAGGAAGCCCTCCAGCGCTTCGCCGAAGCGCAGCAGCGCGGCGCCAAGCTCATCGACATCGGCTGCATGCAAATTAACCATTATTACCACGGCAGCCATTTCGGCTCGGTTGCGGAAATGTTCGATCCGCACGCCAATGTCGACTATGCCGCGCGCTATCTGCGCGATCTGAAAGCGCAGGAGGGGACATGGACTCTCGCGGCGGCGCGCTATCACGCTGGCCCGGACAATGACCCGGCGCAGAAGCAATATGTCTGCGAAGTCATCAGCAACATGGTCGCGAGCGGCTTCGGCCAATGGACAGATTCGGCGCGCGCTTTCTGTCACTGACTCGATGGCGGGCAGTCGCGGAGTCCCCGAGGCAAAGTCGATTGAGTCTTTTCAATCACATATCCACCCAAAGTGAATCTTGCGTCGTCGTTCGTCCTAAAACGTAACAGTAGTGTTTGACGTAAAGTAAGAGTCAGCTAACACTTGAATGGGGCTAAACAACTGATTCGGGGGGCGATTCCGTGCTGGTGATCGTAGATGAGCGGGACATGGTGACCGCTGGTTACGCATGTCGCTTCGGAAGTGAGGGCGTGTCTGCTGCTCGTTTCTGCACCGACGAATTTCGCGAATGGGTCAAGACGGTTGCGGATGCGGATCTCTACGCCGTCGAAGCCTTTTTGCTTGGTGATTGCCGTGAGCGCGAGATTTTGCCGAGGATGATTCGCGAACGCTCGCGCGCCCCGGTGATTGCAATGAACGAAGCGCCGTCCCTGGAGCAGACCCTCAGTCTTTTCGCGGCGGGCGTTGACGATGTGGTGCGCAAGCCGATTCATGTCCGCGAGATTCTTGCGCGTGTCGGGGCGATCCGCCGTCGGCTAGAGGTTGAACGGGACCACGCGGTCGTCGGCGAGATGCGGGTGTTCTTCGATGGCCGCGATCCGGAAATCAAGGGCAATATTTTGCCCTTGCCGCGGCGCGAACGGCGCATCCTCGAATATCTCGTCGCCAATCGCGGCCGGCGGGTCAGCAAGTCGCAAATCTTCAATTCGATCTATGGAATCTTCGACGACAACGTCGAGGAGAACGTCGTAGAGAGCCACATCAGCAAGTTGCGCAAGAAGCTGCGGCGCCATCTCGGCTATGATCCGATCAATTCGGTGCGCTACTTGGGCTATCGTTTGGCCGATATTCAATAGTTCCGCGCGCCGCCGAGCGTGCGGTGCTGCATGTCCTGCGTCATGTGACGCGTCGTTTCCCCAGTATGGCAATGAGCAATGCGCAAGAGCTTTTGCCCGGCTCTTGGCAGCGGTGTTTTGCGCGAATTTTCGGCTCCTGCGGCGCTGCGGCAAACCCCGGATCTAGCGCAAGCTCCACACAAGTTGTTCGCCGTTAAATCCCCTCAGCGGGATCAGGAGAATCGGCGATGAGTCTCTACAGTGCATTGATGGCCAGTGTGTCGGGCATGTCGGCGCAAGCAAATTCGCTCTCGACGATCTCCGACAACATCGCCAATGCGGATACGACGGGCTACAAGCAGGCCTCGACGCAGTTCGAGGACATGCTCAACGAATTCAGCACGAGCGAATATAACGCCGGCGGCGTTGCGACGGTCGTCAACTACAATATCGCGCAACAGGGCGATCCGACCTCGACCTCGACGAGCACCAATATGGCGATCGAAGGCAACGGCTTCTTCGTTGTCGAAAACGCCAGCGGCCAGACCTATTTGACCCGCGCCGGCTCGTTTGCCCCTAACGCGCAAGGCGATCTCGTCAATGCCTCCGGCTACACGCTGATGGGCTATCCGATCAGTTCCAATTCCTCTCAGCCGGTTAGCTATTCGCTGAATCAGCTTCAGCCTGTGCAAATCTCGATTTCGGGCCTTTCGCCGCCGGCGGCTTCGACTTCCGGAACGCTGACGGGCAACGTTGATTCTGCTGCGTCCGTCGATTCCGGGACGCTGCCTTCGGCCAATAGCGCCAGCTCCACCTACACGTCGATGACGCCTGTCACCGCTTATGACAATCTCGGCAATCCGGTGACACTCAACGTCTATATGACGAAGACGGGCGCCAATACCTGGGAGATGGATGTCTATAACGCCGCGGACGCGGCGCAGGGCGGCGGCTTCCCCTATAGCAGCGGGCCGCTCGCGACGCAGACCTTGACGTTCGATTCGACGACGGGCGACCTGAGTAGCACGCCGACGTCGGTGTCGGTCGCGGTGCCGGGCGGGTCGACGCTGAGCCTCGATGTTTCCGGCCTCACGCAGGTTTCCTCGTCGACCTCGGTCAAATCGACGGTGAACGGCAATGCGCCTGGAACCTTTGAGAGCGTCTCGGTGTCGACGAGCGGCGTGCTCTCCGAGGTCTTCTCCAATGGAGTGACGACTCCGATCTATCAGATTCCGCTCGGCACCGTGCCGAGCGTCAACAGCATGGCCTCGCTGGCCGGCGATGTGTTCGAGCCCAATTCGAATTCGGGTGCCATCACGCTGGGTGCCGCGAATTCGGAAGGTTTCGGCTCTATCAAGGGTTCGCAACTCGAGTCTTCAACCGTCGATCTTGCGACGCAGCTGACCAACATGGTCGTGACCCAGAACGCCTATCAGGCCAATTCGAAGGCCTTCCAGGTTGGCTCCGACATGCTGAGCCAGCTGGTCAATCTCCTGAAGTAACCGTCGTCATTCTCTCCGCTCTCGAGTTCGTGTCATGAATCTTACGACGGCCACGTATGTCACCCAGTCCGCTCTCGCGACGGTTTCCGCGGAGTCGGCGGTGGTGTCGCGCAACATCGGTGGCGTCAATAGTTCCGGGTTCTCGCAGAAAACCGCGAATGTCATTACGACCGCCGATGGCGGCGTCGAGGTAGCCTCGGTCACCAATGCGCAGAAACAGGCAGTTTTCACCAACGTGCTGAGCGCGACGGCGGCGTCGGCGACGCAATCGGCCATTTCTGGTGGGCTTACGACGCTGGCGACGATCGTCGGCGAGCCGGGTTCGGATACGTCTCCGGCGGAAAAGCTCAGCGATCTGACCAATGCGCTCCAGCAATACGAGGCTTCGCCTTCCGACAACAGTCTTGCTAGTGCCGCCGTCACGGCGGCGCAGAATCTGGCGAGCACGCTCAACAACGCGACGACGACCGTGCAGCAGGTCCGCGAGAATGCCGACTCGCAGATGGCTTCCTCGGTTTCGAGCGTCAACTCGCTTTTGGCGCAGTTTAAGACCGTCAATCAGCAGATCGTCACCGGCACCGCGACCGGCACCGACGTCACGGATTTGCTCGATACGCGCAATTCGATCCTCACCCAGCTCTCGCAACAAATTGGCATCACGACGAGCGCGGGCAACAACAACGACATGTCGATTTATGCCGACAGCGGCGTGACTCTGTTCCAGAACGGCACCGCCAGCACGGTGACCTTTCAGCCGACGCAAACCTACACCGCGGGGACGACAGGCAATGCCGTCTATATTGACGGCATTCCGGTCACGGGAAGCTCCGCGACTATGCCCATCCAGACCGGCGCGCTCGCGGGGCTCGCAAATCTGCGCGACAATATCACCGTCAGCTATCAGGCGCAGCTCGACCAAACCGCAAACGGTTTGATCGGCGCCTTCGCCGAAACCGATCCGAGCAATTCGAGTTCATCTCTTGCAGGGCTCTTCACCAACGGCGCGAGCACGGCCTTGCCGACCGCGGCGCAAATCACGGGCCTTGCCGGCAGCGTCACCGTCAATGCCGCGGTCGATCCGAGCCAGGGCGGCACGGCCACGCTCTTGGGTAATGGCATCAACTTCAACTACAACACATCGAACCAAGGCAGCTACGATACGCAGCTGCAGAGCTATCTTTCCAATCTTTCGGCCTCCCAGAGTTTCTCCAGCGCCGGTGGAATCGGCACCAGCAATACGCTGGCCGGATATGCCGCGGCTTCGGTCAGCTGGCTCGGCGCCGAGCGGCAGAACGTGAACTCGGAAAGCGCCTACCAGAGCACGCTGCTGTCAACTTCGACCACCGCGCTGTCAAATTCGACGGGGGTCAATCTCGATAGTGAGATGTCGCAGATGCTCGATCTTGAGAATTCCTACTCGGCCACGGCGAAGCTGCTGACGACGATCAGCAATATGTTCTCCGCTTTGACCAGCGCAATTAACCAGGCGAGCGTAGGATGAGTTCGTTCATCTCCTCTTACGCGATTTCATCTGCCTTGCGGCAGGCTGTTCTCAATGCGCAGAGCAATCTCGCTCAGGCGCGACAGGAGGTTTCGACCGGCACTTATGCCGATGTTGGGGTGGCGCTCGGCGCGCAGACGGCGCAGGACATCAGCCTTCGCTCCCAGGAATCGCTGCTGCAGACCCTCACCACGACCAATAATCTTACCGCGACAAATCTCAGCACGACGCAGGGCGTGCTCAGCAGCTTTCAAACGACCGCGCAAAGCTTGCTGAATTCGCTAGTCGGCTCGGGCAATCAGGACGGCGTCGCGACCTCATTGCAGCAGCAGGCGCAGAGCGCATTAAAAGCCCTGATCTCCGGGTTGAATACGACCGAAGGCGGCAATTACATCTTTGCCGGCACCAATACGGCGGTCGCGCCGATTACGGACTATTACGGCACGGGGGCTGCGAACAAGTTGGCTGTCGATTCGGCCTTTTCATCGTATTTCGGCTTTTCGCAGACGAGTTCCAACGTCGCCAATATAACCCCCAGCCAGATGCAGAGCTTTCTCGATACGCAATTTGCGCCCTTGTTCCAGGGCACGAATTGGACGTCGAACTGGTCCACGGCCTCCAACACGACGACAAGCAGCGAGATTTCGCCGTCGCTGACTGTCTCGACGTCGGTCAGCGCGAATGAGTCGGCGTTCCAGGATCTGGCGCAGGCCTACACGATGGTGGCCGATCTCGGGACGCAGAATCTGAGCAACTCGGCGCTGCAGACCGTGGAGACCAACGCAGAGAATCTAATCAATGCCGGGCTCAGCGGCTTAACCGATATTCAGTCGTCGGTGGGTGCCGTGCAAAATGACATCACGTCCGCCAACAGCCAGATGTCGGTCGAGATGAGCGTGCTTTCGACGCAGATCGGAAATCTCGAAAACGTTAATCCCTATGAGGCCTCTACGGAGGTTTCAAATCTGCAAACGCAGATTGAAACCGCCTATTCGCTGACTTCGCAGCTGACGCAGCTCAGCCTTGTGAAATATCTCTAGACGCGTGCATCTTGAGGGTGATCTACGAATATGTACCAATTCTCTTATAAAGAGATTCTGGATGATTGCGCGCAAGACGCTCGCGCGCGCGAGCGACTCGCCATGCAGCGCGCGATCGAGTTGCTTGAGCTCGCCCAGCAGAGGGGCGTCAAGTCCATGGAGGCGGCCGAGGCTCTCAACTATCTCAACAAGCTTTGGCATCTTTTCATCGACGATCTCGCCAAGCCGGAGAACGATCTGCCCGATGCTCTGCGCGCCGAGCTGATTTCGATCGGCATCTGGATCACCAACGAGATCAATCGAATGCGGCTCGGCAAGAGCGATAACTTCGGCGGCTTGATCGAAATCTGCGCGATCATCCGCGACGGATTGAATTGAGGCGGCCAGATGCGGATTTCACTACGCGCCGGAGAGAAGTTTTACATTAACGGCGCGGTCCTCCGCGTAGACCGCAAGGTCTCCTTCGAGCTGCTCAACGATGCCACCTTTCTGCTCGAGGCGCATGTGATGAATGTTGGCGACGTCACGACGCCGCTGCGGCAGCTCTACTTCATCGTACAGATCATGCTCATGAATCCTGCCGATACGCCGGCGGCGACGGAATTGTTCGGCAAGGCGCTCGAGAACAATCGAAGGATATTCGTCGATCCCCGGATATTGGCCGGGCTCGCAACGACCGAGCAGCTGGTTTTGGAAAACAGGAAGTTCGATGCGTTGAAGACTATCCGCACTTTATTGCCGATCGAAGCCGAGGTTCTTTGCGAGGTCAAAGAACCTGTTGCCGGCGCAGCGGCCTAAGGAGAATCTCATGTCTGTCGATCCGACCACGGCTACATCCTCCGCGACCTCGCAGAGCTCGTCGAGTTCTTCCAGCTCGTCCTCGCAAAGCAGCGCGGCAGCGGCCACCGTCAACTACAATCAATTTTTGCAATTGCTGGTGGCGGAGCTGCAGAATCAGGATCCGACCAACCCGACCGACCCGACGCAGTACATGAGTCAGCTGGCGTCGTTTTCGCAGGTCGAGCAGCAGATTCAGACAAACTCCAAGCTCGACACGATGCTGACCTCCAATGCCTTGTCACAAGCCGAGCAGATGATCGGCCAGACAGTGACCTCATCGAGCGGGACGACCGGCGTCGTCGAATCCGTCAATCTGGGATCGAATGGCGGCACGACGGCGACACTGTCCGACGGCAGCACCGTTCCGCTGACGAAGGGCAGCAGCGCCGCGACGGCGACGACGCTGAGCGACGGAACGCAATTCACGCTCCCGACCGACCTGACGATCAACTGACGATGAACGAGGCGGACGCGCTCGAACTGGCCCGCCAGGCCATCTGGACCGTCATGCTCGTGTCCGGCCCCCCAGTCGGCGCGGCAATGCTCGTTGGCATCGGCATCGCGCTCTTTCAGGCATTGACCCAAATTCAAGAGGCGACGCTGACCTTTGTGCCGAAGATCATCGTCGTCCTCGCGGCATTGACCGTGACGGCCTCTTTCATCGGCGGCCAGATATATGTGTTCACCGAGCATGTGTATTCGCGCATCGAAAAAGGCTACTGAGCGGCGTTCGGGCGACAGGTGAATCATGGCAGGAGTAGCGGCCGAAGCGCATTTGACGCCCGAGCGTAGGAACAGCTCGCGGGATATCGGCTTTGCGACTGGCATTCTCGCCATCCTGTCGGTCTTTTTCCTGCCGATTCCGCCGTTCATGATCGATATCGGGCTTGCGTTCTCCATCGCGCTCGCGGTCCTCATTCTCATGGTCGCGCTCTGGATTCAGCGGCCGCTCGATTTCTCGTCCTTTCCAACCATCCTGCTGGTTGCGACCTTGCTGCGGCTGGCGCTGAACATTGCGACGACACGGCTTATCCTTTCCAATGGTCCGGAAGGTACGGCCGCCGCGGGCTATGTGATCGGCGGATTCTCGCGCCTCGTCATGAGCGGCGACTTCGTTATCGGCCTGATCGTCTTCGCCATCATCATCACGGTCAATTTCGTCGTCATCACCAAGGGCGCGACGCGTATCGCGGAAGTCGGCGCGCGCTTCACCCTCGATGCCATCCCCGGCAAGCAGATGGCGATCGACGCCGATCTTTCCTCCGGCACGATCGACGAGAAGGAGGCACAGCGCCGCCGCCGCGAGCTTGAGGAAGAAAGCGCCTTCTTCGGCTCGATGGACGGTGCCTCGAAATTCGTCCGCGGCGATGCGATCGCCGGCATCATCATTCTGGCGGTCAACATTTTCGGCGGCATCGTCATCGGCGCGACGCGCTACGACATGCCGCTTTCAGAAGCCACGGACGTCTTCACCAAATTGTCGGTCGGCGACGGCCTCGTCACGCAAATCCCGGCGCTGATCGTTTCGCTCGCGGCAGGTCTGTTGATCTCCAAGGGCGGCACGCGCGGCTCGGCGGAGCAGGCGGTGCTCGGCCAGCTAGTGAAATATCCGAAGGCGCTTTTCGTAGCTGCCGGCCTGATGTTTGTGCTCGGCCTGATTCCCGGGCTGCCGTTCTTCCCCTTCGCTCTGCTTGGCAGCCTGATGGCCTTCGCCGGCTATGCGATTCCGGCGCGGCTCGAGCGCCAGCGCGTGGCGGAGAGCGCTTCGGCCGCGGCGGCTGAGCAAAGGGCGCAGAAGGAGGAGCGCGAATCCGTCAAGGAATCGCTGAAATCGGTGGAAATCGAGCTCTGCCTCGGTAAGCAGCTCGCGACCCGCATGCTGGTGGCACAGAGCGAGCTTGCACATCGTGTCACCAAGATGCGGCGCAAGTTCGCCCAGCAATATGGCTTCGTCGTTCCGGAGATCAAAGTTTCGGACAGTCTGACCGTGCCGGCCAAGACCTATCAGATCAAGGTGCACGGCACGGTCGTCGCGTCTTTCACGATGATGATCGGCCATCTCCTGGTCGTCGTCGGCGATGGCCGCAGGCCCGATCTGCCTGGCGAGGAGGTGCGCGAGCCGGCCTTCGGCATGAAGGCGATCTGGGTCTCGGAGGCCTATGCCGGTGAGCTGAAGCGTCAAGGGTTCGAGGCGATCGACAATATGTCGGTGCTGCTCACCCACCTCAGCGAGGTCATCCGCAATAATCTCTCGCAATTGCTTTCCTATAAGGACATGCGCGCCCTGTTCGATCGGCTCGGCCCGGAATACAAGCGGCTGCTCGACGACATTTGCCCCGCGCAGATTTCCTATTCTGGCCTGCAAGCGGTCTTGAAGCTGCTGCTTGCCGAGCGTGTCTCGATTCGCAATCTGCAATTGATCCTGGAAGCTATCGCGGAGATCGCTCCGCATGTGCGCCGGGCGGAGCAGGTCACGGAGCACGTGCGCATGCGCATCGCCCAGCAGATCTGCGGCGATCTGCTCGATCACGGCGTCCTGAAGGTCCTGCGGCTCGGCAACAAGTGGGATCTCGCATTCCATCAGAGCCTGAGACGCGACGCCAAGGGCGATGTCATCGAATTCGATCTCGATCCCGGCATGGTTGAGCAGTTCGGCAACGAGGCCTCGGTCGCGATCCGCGAGCGCATGGATAAGGGCCATGCTTTCGTGCTCGTCACGACGCCGGAGGCGCGGCCCTATGTGCGCATGGTGATCGAGCGCTTGTTCGCAACGCTACCGGTTCTCTCACACCTTGAAATTGCCCGCGGCATCGAGATCAAGTCCCTGGGTACGATCTCGTGAACGGGATCGGCGCGAACGCGGTTTTGACGGCGTTCATCCTGTTCTGCCGGATTGGCGGCTGCCTGATGCTGATGCCGGGTTTTTCCAGCCCGCGGGTTCCGATGATGGTGCGGCTGTTTCTTTGCTTCGCCATCACGCTTGCGCTCGTGCCGTTCCTCGGCGGCCAGATCGAGAAGCTCGTCGGCGGCGTCTCCGCCCTTTCGCTCTTGCGGCTCATCGTTTCGGAATTGCTCATCGGCGGCCTGATCGGGCTGATGGGGCGCATCTTCTTCGCCGCGCTGGAGACGCTCGGAACGGCAGTCGCCATGCAGATCGGCCTTTCGAACGCGCTTGGGCTGCCGATGGATGAAACCGAACCGTTGCCCTCCGTCGCCGAGTTTCTGACCTTCCTGGCGACGACGCTACTTTTCGTGACCGACCTGCATCTCGAAGTCGTGCGCGGTATCGTCGCGTCCTATCACACATTGCCGGTCGCATCGGGATTCGGCCCGCAGTTCGGGCTCATCCAGGTTGCCGACACGCTCTCGAAGGCATTTTTTCTGGGGTTGCGGGTCGCCAGCCCCTTCATTCTGTTCGGCCTCGTTTTCAACCTTGCCGTCGGGCTCGCTAACAAGCTGACGCCGCAGATCCAGGTCTATTTCATCACGATGCCGTTCGCGGTGGCCGGCGGCCTTGTCCTGTTCTATTTCACTTTCAAACCGATCATCGAGATCTTCATGGCGGGATTCTCGAATTGGCTGGCGGGCGGCTAGGATGCAGAAACGCCTCGCCACGCTCCGCCGTATGCTGAACGTGCAGAATGACATCCGCCGAATCGGCGAGCTCAAACTTGCCACGCTCCAGCGTCAGCAGGCGAGCGCCGAAGAGACCGAGGCGCGGCTCGTCTCCTATCTCGACGAGAATCATATCTATACGCCGGGCTATATGAAGACGCTCGCCGAC
>JARLIV010000189.1 GCA_031291555.1 Methylovirgula sp.
AGCGCGACGGCCAAGAAGTCCGTCGCCATGAAGACCCCGAAATAGACGAGCGTGATGAGCAGATTGTCCGGGTTGAACTGATTGCGGTGCTGCAGATAGTCGAGGCCCGTGTGCAGGATCTGCCAAAGGAGCATGAAATCGACGAGCGGCGCCATCACTGTCAGCAGAACCTGGAACAGCCAGACTTGCGGCATGGCGACGAGGCCGAGCGTGCCGAACCGCGGACGGAAGGTCACGTCGCGATGCTTCCACAGGCACTGCAGCGTGCCATAGGCCCAGCGGAAGCGCTGGCGGATCAGGCCCTGGAAAGTGTCCGGCGCCTCGGTCCAGGCAACGGCCTCGCTGTCGAAGACGACGCGATAGCCCGCCTTCTGCACCGCGATCGTCAAATCCTGATCTTCGGCGAGCGTATTGGTCGGGAAGCGGCCGAGCTTTTCCAGCGCTTCGCGCCGCCAGGCGCCGACCGCGCCCGGCACGACGGTCATGCAGCCCAGAGTGACCAGCGCGCGGCGCTCGAGATTTTGCGCGCTGATATATTCGAGCGCTTGCCACTTGGTGATCGTGTTGATGCGGTTGCCGACCTTGGCGTTGCCGGCGACCGCGCCGACGTTCGGATCGACGAACCAGCGGGTCAAGTTCGCGATCGTCTCCCTTTCGAACAAAGTGTCGGCATCGAGCGCGACGATGATCGTGCCATTGGCCTGAGCGAGTCCCTGGTTGATCGCATTGGCCTTGCCGCCATTGGGCACTGTAATCAGCCGGACGGCAGGATTGTCGCCATAGGCGCGCTGCACGACGGCAGAAGTCCCATCAGTCGAGCCGTCGTCGATGACGATGACCTCGAGACCCGGATAGCTGCTGCCGAGAATGCGCTCCACCGATTGGACGATGACGGCGGCTTCATTATGCGCCGGGATGATGACGCTGACTTGCGGCGGCGCTCCTTCAAAGGCCGGTTTGCGTTGCCGTGCCTCGCGGATGCGATGCACAAGGCCGAGGCCCGAAAGAAAAAGCACGCGCGCGAAGCCAAGCCAGATCGCGCCAATGAACATGGCCTGCAGCAGGTGCTGTGACCAGCCGAGCGTATAGAATACGGAGCGGTTGATCAGCGGCTCGAACATGCCCGGCGGCAGGGTCGGCATGGCCTGTTCGCGCGTCAGGCCAGCGAGTTGCGAGGCCGTGACGAATTCATAGCCGCGCGCCCGCAAGGCATCGATCAGCTCCGGCAGAGCCTTGACGGTCTCCGCGCGATCGCCGCCGGCATCGTGCAGCAGGATGACATTGCCGCTGTTGTCCGGGTCGGGGTCGGAGACCTGCTTCAGGATGCGGTCGATGATCGTCTGCGCCGGCGGGCGCAGCCAATCGTCCGGGTCGATACGCAAGCCGACGCTGACGAAGCCCATGCTTTGCGCGAGCGCGACGGGCTCAAGCTCGTCCATGGTCGTCGGGTCGGAATCACCCATGAAGGGCGCCCGGAAAAGCCGCATTGAATGGCCGGTTATGGCCTCGAAGAGCCGGCGCGTGGCATTGATCTCGAGCTTCGCCATGCCTTGCGGCAATTCGACGACGTTCGGATGCGTGAAGGTGTGGTTGCCGACATCGTGGCCTTCTTCATATTCGCGCTCGACGATATCCGGCGAGGCACCGGCGTTCTCACCGATGATGAAGAAGGTCGCGTGGACGTGCTTCTCTTTCAAAATGTCGAGGATCTGCGGCGTCCAGGTGGGGTCTGGTCCGTCGTCGAAGGTGAGCGCGATTTTTTTTTGCTGAGAGCCGAAGCGCTGGATGACGAACGAGGACGGCAGATCCTCGTAGTTCTCGTCGACGATATCGCCCGTCTCGGGGTCTAGCTCGTAGACGCGCTGGCCGTTCGAGGGCTGCGCCGCAACGTGCAGGATTTCGCCCTGATCCTGGAAATAGACTTCCTGGGTGGCGGGAATGGCTTTCAGCGCGTCGGGCGCGGCTGAATCGTAAGGCCGGCCGAGAACCGTCCAGATGGAAGGATCTTCCGCGCCAAGGCGCCACACCGCATAGCCTGCGGGCCGGTAGATGTCGGCGGCGTGAACCTCGTTGAAGGTGGAGACGGCGTCGAGGAACCAGACATTATGCGCCTGGCCGGCGCTGTCCTTATAGGTGAAATGCGGGTTCTCGGCGTCCGCATCGAAATCAATGCTGCTCGCCTGCATCCGCGCGATCCGCGACACATCCGGGAAGGTCACATCCTCGGCCGGCGTGCCGGGCTTGCCCCAATCGTAGCCGTAATTGCCGAGCGCGATGATCGTGTGATCGGGATCGAGGTCCTTCATCCGCTGATCGAGCAAATTCTCGTACCAGCCCTGGCCGGCGACCGGACCGGCAGCCCCGGACTCCCAATGCTCGTCATAGGCCATCAGGATCAGGTAATCGACGAGTTTCGAATAGGCGACATAATCCCAGGAATCGTCGTCGAAAGGCACTGAGAGCAAAATCTTCCAGCCGCGCGGTTTGAAGGCGACGGACATTTCTTTGAGGAAGGTCTTGAGATCGGCCTGGGCGCTGTCCGGCACTTCTTCTAAGTCGACCGTCAAACCCTGGCATTGGTTGAAGTCGAGAAAATCGACGATTTGCTTCAGCCGCGCCGCACGCATGGCGGGATCGGCGAGCCATTTGGCCAAGCCAACGCTGTCCCATTTGCCGTCGACGGAGTTCTGCAGCAGCGGAAAGATCGGCTTGTCGGGATCTTGGTCGCGAATCGCTTCGAGGCCGCGATGATCGAGATCGTTGCGAATGCCGATATCGTCGCCCTTCACGCTGAGCCATGTCGGAATGACCCAATCGAGGTGCGGCAAATCCTTCTTGAGTGCGGAGAAGGCGGTCTGGTCCCAATTGGCGTAAAAGCCGATCGCAAGGCTGCGGCCCGGCACCGGCCCGGAGGCCTCCTGCGGCCGAGATTGTGCTTGGGCCTTGAGATAATTGATTCGCGTAAGGTCGCGCTCTTTGCCGCGCAATTCGGCAGCAACGCGGCTTGCCGATTTTTGCAGCGAATGGCGGCTGACGGTAGCAGCTACCGGCGGCCGGAACAGGGTTTCCGCCGACCCTTCGAGGCTGGTGCTGAGCGGTGCGTTATTGGCGAGCAGCAAAACAACGAAAGCGACACAGATCACCGACACCGCCGCCACAGCGATGCGAAGTGACCAGGACAGGCGCACCGCGCGCTTGCCAGTAGGATCGAAAAAGACCGGTTTGGACCGCATCATAGCACTGGGTATAAATTCGCTACCCTAGCGGTGGGCGAATCTCAATGAACGCAGGCTGAACGTGGCTCGCTCCTCAGTTAAAACTACGCCTTGCCGGCAGAGGTGTGATCGGCAGGGCACAGTGCGCGATTGAAAGCTGCGTCAGCTTGGGCGATAAGCGATAAAAATAATCTCTCAGGCCGTCTCGGGGCTTGAGCCGCCTCAACATTGGCGGAGATTTTGAGACCGAATTCGCAAGGAGAATGAAAATGCTAGGTTTTCGCGCGTTGGGACGACGCTTGGCAGGCTGCTGCCTGGCGCTCGCGGCGGCGGCGGCTCTGATGGGCGGCGCCCCGGCGAGAGCCGCGGAATTTTCCGACGCGCAAAAGGGCGAAATCGAATCGATCGTCAAGGCCTACATCCTGAAGAACCCGGAGATTGTCCAGCAGGCTTTCGAGGAACTCACGAATCGCGAAAAAGCCGCGGAGGCCGCGGCGCGCGCCAAAAGTTTGAGCGATGTGCAAGGGCCGCTCTACAGCTCGCCGAACCAAGCCATTGTCGGCAATCCGGATGGCAAGATCACGCTCGTGGAATTCTTTGATTATAACTGCGGCTATTGCAAAAAAATGCTGCCGGACATCGCGCGGCTCATAAAAGAAAATCCTGATCTTCGCGTCATCCTGCGCGATTTCCCGGTTCTCTCGGATGCCTCCGTCGATGCTGCGACGATCGCCGCGGGCGTGCGCGACCAGTTCAAGGGCGAGAAATTCTGGGAATATCATCAGCGGCTTTTGGGCATGCATGGTCTGGTCGGCAAGGAGCAGGCGGTTGATCTCGCCCAGGCGATGGGCGCCGACATGCCCCGGCTGGCGCGCGACGCGCAGGCGCCGCAGGCCAAGGCCGGCCTCGAGGAATCCTTTAAATTCGGCCGCCTCCTGCAGATCCAGGGCACGCCTTCCTATGTCGTCGGCGACGTGGTCGTCGACGGCGCGGTCGGCTTCGACGATCTCCAGGGCAAGGTCAAGAACGTCCGCAAGTGCGGCAAGACGGTTTGTTCCTGACCTGTTCGCGTCCCGCCAAATCCCCCGCCCAAAAATCCACGGGTAAGCTGGCCACCCGCCAGCTTGCGCGGGCTTCCTTTGCCGCTGGAAGCCGGTTAAGGAAACTCGCAACGCCAGCCCTCAAATCAAAAGCCGGATGATCAAGGCCGTCCACGTCCTCAACGGACCCAATCTCAATCTGCTTGGCACGCGCGAGCCGGAGGTCTACGGCCGCGAGACGCTTGCCGATATCGAGGCGCGCCTCGTCGCGGCGGCCAGCAAGTTCAACGTGCGCGTGACCTTCCGCCAATCGAATCACGAAGGCGATCTCATCACCTGGATTCAGGAGGCCGGGCGCGCCGGCGAGCCGGTTATTCTCAACGCCGGTGCCTACAGCCATACGTCGATCGCGATGCTCGATGCCATCAAGGGGTCAAATGCCCATGTCATCGAGGTGCATCTGTCGAATATCCATGCCCGCGAACATTTCCGCCATCACTCCCGCCTATCGGCGGCGGCGCGGGGCGTGATTGTCGGATTCGGCTCAAGGTCCTATGACCTTGCGCTGCAGGCCCTTTTGTTCGCCCCGGCGACCGGCGAGAGTTGAGCTGATGACAGAGAAAAAGCCGGCGACACCGGCCGCGCCCTCCCCGATCGATCCGCATCTCGTCGAAACGCTCGGCGAAATCGCCAACCGGCTCGATCTCAGCGAGATCGAGGTCGCGCAGGGCGAATTGAAGATCAAGGTCAAGCGCCAGAGCGCCAATGCCGCGGTGCCCGTCGCCGTCGCGGTTCCGGCCGCGCAGCAGGTCGCCGCGGCCGCGCCGGCGAATGAAGGCTTGCAGCAGGCGCTGATTGCGGCCAGCGCGGTCAAATCGCCGATGGTCGGCACCGCCTATGTGCGCCCTTCCCCGGAATCGCCGCCCTTCGTCACGATCGGCACGCAGGTGAAGGCCGGCGACAAGCTGCTGCTCATCGAGGCGATGAAGACGTTCAACGAGATCGTCGCGCCGCAGGCCGGGACGGTGACGTCGATCCTGGTCGAAGATGGCCAGCCGGTCGAGTTCGGCCAGCCCCTCATCGTCGTCGAATGAGGGTGCCGCATATGAGCGCGCATGTTTGACAAGATTCTGATTGCCAATCGCGGCGAGATCGCGCTGCGCATTCTCCGCGCAGCGAAGGAGCTCGGCATCGCCACGGTCGCAGTTCACTCGACTGCGGATTCCGAGGCGATGCATGTCAAGCTCGCCGACGAATCCGTCTGCATCGGGCCGCCGCCGGCGCGCGAATCCTATCTGAATATCCCGGCCCTGCTCTCGGCCTGCGAGATCACCGGGGCTGAGGCGGTGCATCCCGGCTATGGTTTTCTCGCCGAGAATGCGCGCTTTGCTGAAATCCTCGCCGAGCATCAGATCGAATTCATCGGCCCGAGCGCCGAACACATCCGGCTGATGGGCGACAAGATCGAGGCCAAGCGCACCGCTAAGAAACTCGGGATTCCCTGCGTGCCAGGCTCCGAGGGCGCGGTCGATGGCGACGAAGCCCTGCGGATCGCCAAGGAGATCGGCTATCCGGTCATCGTCAAAGCCTCCGCCGGCGGCGGCGGCCGCGGCATGAAGGTCGCGCGTTCGGCGAAGGAGCTCGCCACCGCGCTCGGCATGGCGCGCAGCGAGGCAAAGGCCGCCTTTGGCGATGATGCCGTCTATCTTGAGAAATTTCTCGACAACCCGCGCCATATCGAGGTGCAGGTGCTCGGCGACGGCCAGGGTCATGCGATCCACCTCGGCGAGCGCGATTGCTCTCTGCAGCGCCGCCATCAGAAGGTGTTCGAGGAAAGCCCCTCGCCCGCGCTCAACCTGACGCAGCGGCTGGAGATCGGCGAGATCTGCGCCAACGCCATGCGCGAGATGAACTACAAGAGCGCCGGCACGATTGAGTTCCTCTACGACGATGGCAAGTTCTATTTCATCGAGATGAACACGCGCATCCAGGTCGAGCATCCGGTGACGGAAATGGTGACAGGCCTCGATCTCGTGAACGAGCAGATCAAGATTGCCGCCGGCTCGCCGCTCAGCATTGCGCAGAGCGATGTCGTGCTCTCGGGCCATGCGATCGAATGCCGGATCAATGCCGAGGATCCAAAGACCTTCCGGCCTTCGCCGGGCAAGATCGTTTATTATCATCCGCCCGGCGGTCTTGGCGTGCGGGTCGATTCAGCCGCCTATGCCGGCTATACGATTCCGCCCTATTACGATTCACTCATCGGCAAGCTGATCGTGCACGGCCGCACGCGCGACGAGGCGCTCTTGCGTCTGCGCCGCGCACTCGATGAATTTATCGTCGATGGGATCGAGACGACGATTCCTCTGTTCCGCGATCTCGTGCGCAATCCCGAGATCCAGAACGGCGCCTACGACATCCACTGGCTCGAACATTACCTCGAAAAAGGCGGCGCGGACGGCGCCTGAGCCTTATGGCGCGGCCGCGGTCTGATTGGCCGGCGCGTCGGCCAATTCATCCATTGGCGTGCCGACGAAGCGGCCGTAACGCAATGACAGCGGCGGCAGGATGAAGAGGTTGAGCGCCGTCGAGGTGAAAAGGCCGCCGAGAATAACGAGTGCCATCGGGCCTTCGATTTCGCGGCCCGGCGTGTTCATGCCGATCGCCAGAGGCAGAAGGCCGAGTCCGGTCACCAGCGAGGTCATCAGCACGGCGGCAAGCCGGTCGCCAGCGCCGCGAATCGCCGTCTCCTTGTTCCAGGCCTGCGCATCGACCGAAACCAGGTGCTCGTAATGCGAAATCATCATCATCGAATTGCGCAGCGTGATGCCGAACAGGGTCACGAAGCCGACGAGCGAGCCGAGCGAGAGAACCGCGCCTGAGAAAAACACCGCGATCACGCCGCCGACGAGCGCGAACGGCAGGTTCGCCAAAGTGACGAGCAGGTTGCGCCAGTTGCGGGTGACGATTGAGAGAAGCAGAACGATACCAACGCCGGCAAAGACGGATTTGAGCGTCAAATCCTGTTGCGCCTGGGCCTGGCCCTGCGCCGCGCCGGTGAAGACGACGTAAGTATCCGGCGGCAATTTGAGCTTGGCGGCGAGTACCGCGCGGGCGTCGCGCACGAAGGAGGCGGGGTCCCTACCCTGCACGTCCAGCGTCACCGATTGCAGGCGCCGGCCGCCCTGGTGCTGAATGAGATAAAGCCCGGAGGTCGGCATGATATCGGCAACCTGCGCGAGCCGGATATAGGTGCCGTCCGGCGTGCGCAGCGGCAGATCGCCGACGCCCGCGACATCGCCTTCGCGCCGCTCTGCAAGCCGGACGACGACATCGAACACGCGATCGGCTTCGTAGGTCTGGCCGACGACATCGCCCTGGTAGGCCGTGCGCACGACATCGAGCACGTTTGCCGCCGGGATGCCGAAATGACGCAGATCGGCCGAGCGCGGCTTGATCGAGACTTGCGGCAGGCCGAGCGGCGATTCCATCTCCACCGCGGCGGCGCCGGGCACTGTGCGCAGCAAGGCTGCGACCCGCTCGGCCGTGTCGTCGATGATTCCGAGATCGCTGCCGTAGATATTGACCGCGACCGGCGTTGCATAGCCGGAGAATGTCTCGTTGACACGCTCGGTCAGGAAGGTGTTGGCGGAAATGTTGACGCCGGGATAGTCGAGCAGATGCGCGAGCAAGAGAGCCTTGGCATTCTTCGCCGCATTGCCGGAGATTTGGTTGAGCTCGACCTCGAATTCGCTCTGATGTGTGCCATGCGTGTCACCCGCGGCCGCCTGTTCGACGCGCCCGACGCGCTGCGCCACGGTCTTCACGATCGGCAGTTCCATCATCGCCTGCGCGATGCGCGCGCCCATGCGCAGGCCCTCGGCGGTCGATGTGCCGGGCATCGCGGTCATGTGGACGATGAAATGGCCTTCCTGCAGATCGGGCAGAAAGGTCTCGCCGAAGAGCGGCAGCAGGGCGATGCCGCCCGCTGTCAGCAAACCGGCGAATATGATCGCCAGCCGCGGTGCACCGACGATGAAGCGCAGGACGTTTTCATAGCGCCGGCGCGTCCATTTCACGACCGGCGGCACATGCGCCTTGGCATGCTGCGGCAGCAGCAGCAGCGAGAGCGCCGGCGTGACCGTGAGCGCCACGATCAGCGAGGCGAGAACCGCGTAGATGTAGGTGAGGCCCAACGGCGCGAAGAGACGCCCCGCCACCCCCGCAAGCGTCACGACTGGCAGAAAGACGAGCAGCACGGCGAACGTCGCGTAGACGACGGCGCTGCGCACTTCGAAGGTCGCTTCGAGCACCACCCGCGCGGCGGGCCGCGGCTTCGGCAAAAGCTGGTTCTCGCGCAGCCGCCGCGTGATATTCTCGATGCCGATCACCGCATCGTCGACCACTTCGCCAAGCGCGATGGCGAGACCGCCGAGCGTCATCGTGTTGAGGGTGATGCCCGACTGCTGCAGCACGATGATCGCGGCGAGCAGCGAGATCGGGATTGCCGTACAGCAGATCGCCGCGGCGCGTAGATCGAACAGGAAGAGGATCAGCACGAGGATCACCAGCGCGCCGCCGATGAGCAGCGAGGAGCGCAAATTGTCCGTGGCCGCGACGATGAAGTTGGCGGGCCGGAACAGGCCGCCGTGCAGCGTCACGCCCTGCGCCTTCAGGCTCGGCTCGAGATCGGCGAGCGCCGCCTCGATCGCCTTGGTGACTTGCAGCGTGTTGGCGCCATATTGCTCGTCGATATTCATCACGACGCCCGGCTGGCCCATGATGGCCGCGGCGCCGATGGACGGCTCCGGCGCTTCGATGACATCGGCGACATCGCCAAGCGCGATGCGGCCGCCATTGGACATGAGGACCGTCGTGCGGGCGATATCGTCGGCGTTGAGCCCCTGCATATCGGTCTGCAAGGTGATGCGCTGGTTCGGCGTGGTGATGAAACCGGCGCCGCCAACGCCGGTCGCGCGCCGCGCCGCGGCAAGCACATCTTCCATGCCGAGACCGTAGCGGATCAGCCGATCCGGGTGGACGAGAATCTGCGTCGATTTCTCTTCGCCGCCGAACACTTCGGCACCCGCGACGCCGGGCACGGAGAGAAGGCTCGGGCGGATCGTCCATTTGGCGATCGTGCGCAGCTTCATCAGCGATTGCCGCTCGGAGGTGATGCCGATCACCAGAATGGTAGCGCCCGAGGACGTCATCGGGATCATCGCCGGCGCCTGCACCCCGACCGGCAATTGATTGGCGAGCGTCGCGAGCCGCTCGGCGACCTGCTGGCGGTCGCGATATAGATCGGTGCTCGGATCGAAATAGACCTTGATGTCGGAGAGGCCCTGGATTGAGCTCGACTCGATGCGTTGCAGATTGGCGATGCCGTTGACCGCGGATTCGATCGGCCGCGTCACCAGCGTCTCGACCTGCTCGGCGGCGAAGCCGGGCGCCTCGGTCTGGATGTCCACCTGCGGCGGGGCGAATTCTGGAAAGGCGTCATAGCTCGCGTGGTTGAGCACATAGACGCCGTAGGCGACGAGCAGGCAGGCAAGCACGACAATGATGCCGCGAAAGCGCAGCGCGAAGCGAATGATCGAGGCTTGCAGGCCGGCGACGTGCATCGTCAATCCTCGACCGGCACCGAAGCGCGAAATTCTTCCGACAGCAGCATCTGTGTTCCGTGGATGACGACCCGCGCATCGGGCGCGAGGCCGCCGACGATGTAGCCGTTGCGCGGCGCCGAGCGGCTGAGATCGATCTGCTGACGGATGAAGATCGTCGGCTGCGTGCGGATATAGATCCAGGCCCTGCCCTCGAGCCAGACGACGGCTGAATCCGGAACGATCGAACCGCGCTGCGCCGATTTCGCTGGTAGCGCGACGTCGAGCGTCAGGCCCGGCAATAGGCTTTGCGCCGGGGTCCGGTAGAGATAGCTCATGCCCTGCAGCTTCGGATCGGTGGTGGTTGCGAGCGAGACGTAGGTGAGCCGCACGTCGCTCGGGCCATAAAGCGCGCTGGCCGTTGCCGGCGGCGTCGTGATGATGGCGCCGGGCGGCAAGGTGACGCGCACGAGAAATGCGCGCCTTTCTATCAGATCAGCGATCGCGCTGTCGCCGCGCGCCAGCGCCGTTGCGATCGCCTCGCCCCAGGCCTGACGCGCATTGGCAATGACTGCGGTGGCATGGGTCTGCACGGCGGCGAGCGTGTCGGTGTCGACGTCGTAGGTGCTCTCGGCGCTCTGCAATTGCGCGGTCGAGACGTTCTGCTGATCCTTGTGCAGAATCTGCGCCCGCTGGTAGACGGCTTGCGAGGCGGCGAGGCGCGCCCTGGCGACCGCAACCTGCGCCTCGGCGTCGCGATATTGATTGCTGAGATCAACAAGGCCGGCGGGATCGAGCACGGTCGCGAAGCCGTGGATGTCATCCTTTGGCGGCGCCGGTTCGAGCCTGGCGGCGATAATGCCGGCGTTCTCCTGCTCTTCGGTCGTGAGGGTCAGCGTCGGCACGCCGTTGCGGATCGTCAGCCGCACGGGAGGATTGGGATTGTTGTCGCTGTCACTGTCGTCGCCGGCATGTGACGGGATCAGGTAGAAAGCGCCCAGGACGCCGCCGACGGCAAAGGCCAGCAGCGCGATGGCGAGAAGACGAAAGCGTTTGACGGCGCTCATGAGGAAGACCTCGGCGGTGGCGGCAAGGGGGCCTGCGGCAGCGCCAGCAGCAGTTCAGGCCCGTAAAGCGGGCGCTCCAGCGCATCTTCGAGCGAGCCCAAGGCTTGGCGCTGTTGCAGCAGCGCGTCGAAATTTGAGAGCGCGGTAACCGCCGCCTCCATCTGGGTCGAGACCAAAGTCGGCCGGTCCGCCTGCCCCGCGGCGAAGGATTTCGCGATCGCCTGGGCGCGCCGCCGCTCGTCCGCCTGCAAGGCGTTGGCACTGGCCAGCGTCTGCGTCGATTTGCGATAGGCGACTGTCGCCTGGTCGATCTCGCCGATCACCTGCGCCTGCAGGGCGATGAAGTTCATCGCGGCTTCCTGCCGCTTGGCGGCAGCTTCCGCAATGGCGCCCTGGTTCTGGTTGAAGATCGGCAGGGTCGAGGTGAGATTGAGCTGATATTGGTTGATGCCATATTGGTAGCTGTAGCCGGGACTGAGCGCCAGGTCCGGATATTGGCCGGCGACGGCCAATTTGAGCGCGGCCTCGCTCGCCGTATAGGTGGCAAGACTTGCCTGGATATCGGCCCGCCGCGTCAAGGCCTCGCGCCGCCAGAGGCTGGAATCGGCGCGCCCGCCGAGCCCCGGGGGATGATCGAAAACATCCGTCGCGAGGCTGATGCCATCCAAAGCTTGGTCTGGGACGCCGATGGCGGTCGCGAGCTGGACGCGCGCTTCCGCGGCGGCAAGATCGAGATCATGCTGCGCCAGGATGATCTGGGCCCGGTTGACCCGCTCGCGCGAGACGTCAAGCGATGAGGCCTCGCCGGCCGCCTGACGATGCTCCAAGAGCTCGACGAGCTGGTTTTGCAGGTCGAGACGCTGCTCGGTCAGCGCCATGCGCCGGTCCGCCGCCCACAGGGTCAAAAGCGCCGCCCGCACGCGGCTGCGCACCTGCCAGCCTGCCGTGCCAAGATCCCAGCGCGCCGCCGCCTCCAACCGCTCTGCCTCGGTCGTGCGGGCCTCCTTCCGGCCGAACGTGTCGATCATGAGCTCGATTGCCGGGCCGATGGTCAGCGGTGCGGCGCCGGCGGGAATCGCTCCGGCCACAAGGCCCTGGCCGACGATATTGGTGAAATTGACGACTGGATTGGGTGTCTGTTTGGCGGTGATGACGGCGGCCTCGGCGGCGGCGAGCCTGGCCTCTGCCAAAGCGATATCCGGGTGATAATAGAGCGCCGCGGCTGTCAGGCTGGCCAAATCCCAGCGAATCGGCGCATCGGCGGGCGCATCCGGCCGCGTCGCCGCAAGTACGAATTGGCGCAGGCGCGGATCGTTCAGGCTGCGGCTCTCAAGCGCCGCGGCGGTGACGGCGGGCGAAAGCGGGACCGGCTGATCGCGCACGCAGCTGCTGGCAAGAATGCCGGCCAGTACAGCCATCAAAAGCCCGCGCACACATTTCATCCCGGTTCCCCGCCACGCAGGCCGCCTTTGGCGGCGGTTGGAGCATGGCTATTATCGATTGTTATCGTTTGGCAGGATTCCGGGAAATATTCCAAGGTCTTCGACCGGAGTTTTCCTTTTGATTGTGCTAAATATGAAACGGTCGCCGGGCTACGGCCGCGGCGTGTGGTTTTCGTGGATGGCGCCGTCATCGGCTTGACGCCGCCGCGCCCGGAAACGCATTCTAAAGCATGACCCGGCCGCGTCAGGATTTCGAGATTACGCCCGATATTTTGCTACGGGCCTATTCGATCGGCCTTTTCCCCATGGCGGAAAGCGCCGAGGACCAGAATCTGTTCTGGATCGATCCCGAGGCGCGCGGGGTTTTTCCACTCGGCGGCTTGATCGTCTCCAAGAAGCTGGCGCGGATCATCCGCTCGGACCGGTTCGAGGTCAGGATCGATCATGATTTCGAGGCGGTAATCGACGCCTGCGCCAGCGTCGGCGCCGGGCGGGAGAAAACCTGGATCAACCGCCGAATCAAGAAGCTCTATGGCCAGCTTTTCGATCTCGGCCGGGTCCACACCGTCGAGGCCTGGCAGGATGGGGTTCTCGTCGGCGGCCTCTATGGTGTCGCGCTGGGCGCCGCCTTTTTCGGCGAGAGCATGTTTCACCGCCAGACGGATGCTTCGAAAGTCGCCTTGATCCATCTCGCCGGGCGGCTCGTCGCGGGTGGCTTCAAATTGCTCGATACGCAGTTCGTGACGCCGCATCTGCAATCGCTCGGTGCCATCGAAGTCTCCAAGGAAGGCTATCGGCTCATGCTGGCCGAGGCCGTGGCGCAGAAAGCCGATTTCCTTGTCTGGCCGAAGGACCAGGCGGTTTCTGGGAGCGTGGTCCTGGAGGCTCTTGCCGCCGCCAAGACGGCCGCGCGCTAACAGCCCGAAAATCTCGAAGCTTAGCGGTCGGAGTCCGGATTGGCCGGCGGCGGGGGCTGATCACCGCCACCGTCGCCACCATCGCCATTGTCAGGCGGTGGCTGAAAACCGGGCGGCGGGCCAACCTCGACAGGACCGTTGTTCCCGGCCGGGGCAGCGTCGTGGTGGTGGGCGTGCGGTGTCTTCGCCAGCTTATCCGGCGCCGGTGGCGGCGCTGGCGCGGGATTTGGTGCCCCGGCGGGCGCGCCGGCCTCGGGCTCCTCGGGCTCCGGCGTCGACTGCGTCGTCGAGGGCGACGGGATCAATTGCTCGGTCCCTTTACAATCTGTCAGCCAGATATCGTAGACCGGCTGGTCGAGCGCGTTGAGGCCGGGGCTCGCCGCGAACATCCAGCCCGAGAAAATGCGCTTGGTCGTCTTGTCTGCGTCGATCTGATCGACCTGAACGAAGGTGTCGGTCTGCGGCGCCTCGGTCGGCGGGCGCGTGTAGCAGACGCGATCGGTGATCAGCAGCGAGCCGAATTGCACCGTCTCGTTCATGCCGACTTCGAAGGAAATGATCCGGCCGGTGATCTTGTCGAGACCGGAGAAGACGGCGATCGAATGTTTGATCTTGTCCGCCTCCGCTGCGCTGGTGGCGGCGGAAATGAGTGTGATCGCCAGGGCCGTGAGGATAAGGGCGCGCGGCACTATTCTTCGCATATGGATCGGCATCCGCAGCGCGGTCAGGCTTCGCAAGAAACGCAAACCATCACGAAACTCCGGCCGGAATAGGGCCGCCGGAGCCTTCCGCGGCCGCACGTCAGCCGACGATCTCGTTGCCGGAAAAGAATTGCGCGATCTCGATGGCCGCGGTCTCGGGCGAGTCCGATCCATGCGCGGAATTTTCGCCGACCGACAGCGCGAATTGTTTGCGTACCGTCCCCTCGGCCGCCTTGGCCGGGTCGGTCGCGCCGAGCACCTCGCGATATTTCTTGATCGCGTCCTCGCCCTCGAGCACCTGCACGACGACAGGCCCCGCCGTCATCGACTCGACCAGCTCGCCGAAGAACGGGCGCGCCTTGTGGACCGCATAGAAGGTTTCGGCCTGCGCCCGGGTCATCAGCACGCGCTTCTGCGCCACGATGCGCAAGCCGGCCGCCTCGATCAAGGCATTGATGGCGCCGGTCAGATTGCGGCGGGTCGCGTCGGGCTTCAGGATGGAAAAGGTGCGTTCGGTCGCCATGCTTTTGCTTGTCTCAAGGTTCAGGCCGCGCGCTTATAGCGGCGCCCGTGCCCGGCGGCAAGGTAGCCTAGATCGCGGTGTTTAGGCTGAATCAGCCTAAACACATGTAACGCGATCGATTCTTATGAGTTAGAGCGGGATTTGCGCGAAAAACCGTTGCCACTTTTTCGCATCCCGCTCTAGCGGCGCCTCGCCTGCCCGCTCAATAGCCAGTCCAGAAGCAAAAGCGCATAGCCTCCGAGGAGAAATCCAAGGCCGATCGCGCCAAGGTTGGCCAGCGTGCGATGTAGGCCAATTTTGGCGACATTGAGAAACGGATAGGGATAGCGCCCTTCGGCCTCGCCACGGCCAAGAGCATAAGCCAGATAGAGCAGCGGAAAGGCGGCGAAGACGAAGGGATCGCCGGGCCGTAAGGCCCCCTTGCGGACGTGCGTGAGCCAAAAGAGCGGCACCAGGATCGGCATAATCAGGTGCATGATGACATTCGCGGCCTGCCCGAGACCATAAGGGTGATCGCTTGCGCGCAACAGCAGCGCGTAGACGATCCCGACGAGCAGAATGGCGAGCGTGAGGCCGGCGAGGAGCCGCGAGCGGTCCCAATCGTCGCGCCCAAGGGCGATGCCGGTGAAGACCACGGCGATGGCGAAATTGGCGAGGATCGTGAAATAATCCGCCAGCAGCCAAAGGGCCTTGGCGGCCGAGCCGATATGCGAAGATGTCGCGTAGAATTGCAACGCGATCCCGGCCCAGGCAACAGCCGCGACCAGTGCTGCGGCCAAACGGGGCGCGACAACGCCGATCCTCATGCCGGAAGCCTCCAATGATTCGACCGGCAGGATCGCCCAACTGGCGCGCTGCAACCAGATGATGTTTTGAAGCGGCTCAGGAAAACTCCGTGCGGTTGCACCCTGCTCCGCACTGACGCTGGACAAGGCAACCGCCGCTTCCTATAAAGCGCGCCTCCGGCGCCCCTGCGCCGGCCTGCCCAGGTAGCTCAGTTGGTAGAGCATGCGACTGAAAATCGCAGTGTCGGTGGTTCGATTCCGCCCCTGGGCACCATTTAAATCAACGGCTTAGAAGCATTTCGCAAAGATGCGTTAGACAGCTTTTCTGCCGCGTCAGACGCTTTTGTTCGCCATTTGCTCCAAGCGAAGCCAATCTCCGCGTCACGCTATTCGCGTGGCTTCGCAGCAAGTCGCCTCTAAACCATGTGGACGTAGAGACCCGGCGCGTCGGCAAGCGGGGCTAATTCAGATGCGGCTCCACATATTACGGGGGGTGCGCGTCGATCCTTGGAACTCGCGGCAACTAACCATTCGTGCCATGCACGCCACCAAGAGCCGTCCTTAGCCCCCGCTTTTGCCGCCCAAGTATCAGGATCCATATAGCGCTGCCCCTGCGTTCGCGTCGAAATACGGAAATATCCACGCTCCCTTTCCGGAGGATTGACGATTCCGACATTGTGACCGCCGCTTGTCAGCACGAAGGTAAGATCTGCGTTCGTGAACAGTGAGACCTTATACACTGAGCGCCACGGCGCGATATGGTCGCGCTCCGTAGCAACGACGAAGATCGGCACGGTGATATCTCGCATTGCGATCACGCGCCCTTCCACTGCGAAGCGCCCGGCAGAAAGGCGGTTCTCAAGAAACAAGCCGCGCAGATATTCGCTGTGCATGCGGGCCGGCATTCTCGTCTGATCCGCATTCCAAGCCATCAGGTCCGTCATCTTCTCACGCTCTCCGAGGACGTAATCTCGGACGATCCGCGACCACACGAGCTCATTGGACCTTAATGCCTGAAATGCTCCTGCCATCTGTCGTGTGCTCAGATAGCCTTGGTCCCACATCAAGTCTTCGAGCAAGTCAACCTGCCTCTCGTCGAGAAATAGCATCAGGTCCCCGGCCTCAGCGAAATCGGTTTGCGCCGCCAGCAAAGTTATGCTCGCAAGGCGGTTGTCATGGTCGCGGGCCATGGTTGCCGCCGCTATCGTCAATATCGTACCCCCCAAACAGTAACCGCACGCGTGGATGCGTGTATCCGGTTCGACACGGGAAATTACATCGAGAGCCGCCATCACGCCTTGCCGGCGATAATCGTCGAGCCCGATGTCACGGTCGCTCGGGCCAGGGTTCCGCCAAGAAACCATGAATACCGTGTGGCCCTGTGCGACAAGCCATCGTACGAGCGAATTTCCGGGACTTAGATCGAGGATATAATATTTGAGGATCCAAGCGGGCACGATCAGAATCGGTTCGGCGAACACCTGCTCTGTCGTAGGCAGATACTGGATCAACTCCATCAGGTCATTTCGATAGATCACCTTGCCAGGTGAGACTGCCACATCGCGTCCGATTTCGAAAGCTTCGGCGCCAGGCGGGGGGCCTCCCGAAAATTGCCGCTCAAGATCCTCCGACCAGTTGACCAGCCCCTGGACAAAATTGAATCCAAGTTGCCGCGCCGTTTTTTGGATGACGGTGGGATTTAGCCACGGAATATTCGGAGGCGAGAAAACGTCCAGAGCCTGGCGCGTAAGGAACCGCATCTCCTCCTCGGTTCGATGCGTAACTCCGGGAACGTCATGCACGGCCTCGAGCCACCACTCCTCCATGATAACATGAGCGCTCGCAATCGCGTTGAACGGCCAGTATGTCCAGGCGACATCTTTAAAGCGTCGATCTTCGTTGCCGTCCGAAACTCGAGGATCGATCCCGCCGCGCGCGGCATGCGGAAGCCAAAGCGCGAACGAGACAGCGGCGCTCCAGGCACGGATTGCCAAATCGAGCTGTTTGCCGGGGGCTCCGGCGAGTTGGCTGGCCCATTGGAACCACGCGTCTGCCACCACGCGCGGCGAAATCCCCTGCGTCGCCCGCGCCGCAATTGCACGCAACACGCGATCGAGGTTCCCAAAGTCCGGGAAAATCGCGGCCTGGGCATTATCTACGACGCCACGCGCGAGTTCCAAGGCCTTCGGCTGCTCCGGAGGAATAGCGGTCATTAACGAAAGCCTTGGGATCTCATGTCCATATAAAAGCTAAGAAGCTCCGGAAATTAAGCATTGATCTGGCGCAAGGCGAACCGACCTCGCCTTTCACTCCGGCCAGAAGGCGCGGAACTCCTTCGGTGTCGCGATCTTTACATCCTCGAGTTCGGCCGGCGGCAAACGCGCAGCCAGCAAGGCGAAGACGGCACGCGCCACTTGTTCGGCATCAATGCCCGGATCGTGACGAACACCTTCCCGGATGCGTTCGAGGAAGCCTTCTCGTGTTTTGGCGCTGCGCGGTGCCTTCGTCATGTGCCAGCCGTCATAGTAGAGGCCGCGAATGAGCGGCGTCAGATAATCGCCGAGAAAGACCGCCTCTTCCGGCGGCAGATCATCCCGCAGGGCGTGAAGCGTCGTAACCAAAGCCAGATAAGCTTTATCGCGATCTTGCCACCCGAGGCGGGCACTAAGATCATCGATCCATTCATTGGCGGTCTTTACCGCAGAATCGAAAGGAACGAGAGCAATCATTAGATGTCTCAAGAAAACGCGATTTTTGTATAAGCAAATCGCCTTGGAGGCACCTTGCGCCAGATCAATACGGGTCAGTTGGCGCATTCTGGATGCACTGGCTGAACGCGAGTCACTCGTGACTGGCCTGACCTCAAAGCCCGAATGCTAGGCGGCGGAACTGCGGGCTGATTTACGTCAATTGCGCTTAGCTGGGCATGCTCTAATTTATGCGTCGCTTACAAAGTAAGGCGGAACAGTAGGATGGCCTCCGGAGGATTTCGGTGAATGCCTTACACGATGCTGTGTTTCGGGCTCAATTTGGCTTAATTGACAGCCTGCGCCGTTTACAGGGTCGCACTGTTGCTGTTGCATTTGGGCTGGAACCCGCGGAATGCGAATTCACAACGATAGCCTCTGGATCGCTTTGGCACCTGCGTGATTACGGAGCCGCGGACTCGTCGCCTTCTGTGCTTATTGTGCCGGCACCAATCAAGCGTCCTTATATTTGGGATCTCACGCCATCCGTGAGCGCGGTCCGTTATTGCCTCCGTAACGGTCTGCACGTTTACCTTCTGGAATGGATCCCGGCTACACATGCGACGAGCGGCTACGGTATCGAAGCATATACGCAGGCAATAGGCGATTGCGTTGCCAAGGTCTTAGAGCAGAACCCTGGGAAAAGAGCACTCATCATTGGTCACTCGCTAGGCGGCACTCTTGCGGCGATCTATGCAGCGTCATCACCGAAAAACATTGATTGTCTCGTTCTTCTGGAGTCCCCCTTATGCTTTCGGGCGAATGACAGCCCCTTTCGGGATGCTGTCGCCGCCATAGCGCCTTGCGAATTTTCCGACGAGGAGCCTTTCGCCGGATCGCTCTTATCAAATGCGAGCCTCCTCGCGTCGCCTGGCTTATTCATCTGGGGCAGACTGATGGACGCTTCTTCCAGTCTCGTGGATCCCAAGGCATTCGATATTTACGCACGTATCGAATTATGGTGCCTCGACGAGGTCGCGCTCCCGGGCAAGCTGGTTCGCCAAATCGTCGAACAACTTTATCGCGACAATCGTCTGCAGAACGAGACTCTGCAAGTGAATGGGTCTTCGGTCGGTCCTTCTCACCTATCAGTTCCCACCCTAGCCATTGTTAATGCTGCCGACGAGATTGCTCCCCTTGGTTCCGTAAAGCCCTTTTTGGATGCGATGGCTACGAAGGATGTAAAACTCG
>JARLIV010000190.1 GCA_031291555.1 Methylovirgula sp.
CAGCGAGCCGGCGCTCAGTATTTCGCCACGACCGGCGTGCTGCTGCCAAACAAATCAAACTTATAATTCAATCCCAGACGGGCGATGTGATACATCATGCGCGAGTTGAAACCGACCTTCACGCCAGATGCCGGCGTAAAGCTGTTGTAGTAGGCCTCAACGCAATCATAGAGATATTCGCCTTTGACCGACCAATGATCGTCGATCGCGTATTCCACACCTAGGCCGATCGTATCGACATTGAACGGAAGACCCGTATGCGTCGTGCGCAGCGAGCCCGAGAAACCATCGGACGGGATGCTGTAAGAGGCGACGTTGCTGCCGTAGGTGAGGCCGCCGGTCAGGTAGACGAGCAGACGATCGAAATTGTAGCCCACGCGCAGGCGCAGGGTTCCAAAATTGTCGAACCGCGCGCCGATGTTCACCGGCACGCCATTGTTCGTATAAACCGTGGTGGAGCCCCTCACCGCCCCCCAATCGTCGTCGGCCTCGATGCCGACCACCGCATGGCCGATGATCGGAAGGCCCTCGATCTGATAATTAAATCCGATCTGGCCGCCAGCCACCGGGCCGTCAGAGGTGATGCCGCTGCTTCCCAGCCCTTCGTCACCAGGCAGGAACACTTGGTAGGGAAAAGCGAAATGATCGATCCCCACACCGGCGTTCACACCGACATAAAAGCCGGTCCAACTGAATTCCGGTGGCGGAGGGGCATAAACCGGCGCGGATTTGGTGTCCGGCAGGTCCGCCGCGGAGGCGGACGCGACACCCGCCATGCAGCCGAAGACGAGCGCAGCAAAGGCAACCATGTATCTGGTCGCGGAATTACGGATAACGGCGCTCTGAAATGATCTTTCTCTAAAACTCGACACTGCCGGGCCGCGAACCTGCGCGAGGCCCAGAGAAGAGAAAATTGACATCACTACCCCCTCGTCAACCTCCCTATAAAGAGATTGTTCCGAGTGATTCCACAAGCGCTCGGCCCGCAAAAGACGTAAAATCGCCGGGCTGTTGCATTGCCGCAGCACTCGCCGGCTTGGCCTTACAAGCCTTTGATTCCACATCGAGCAGCGGACTTTGGGGTCAGGATGCGCAATCCCGGACAGACTATGGTCGGGATGCGAAAAGTGGAAACCGGTCTTTCGCGTAAATCCCGCTCCAACGCTCTGGAATCGATCGGGCGTCAGCCGCGGCTGTTCATCAACCGGCCTGCGGCGGCGCGGGCTTCTGCGGTGATTGTCGCCCCGGCGAGCATACGGGCGATTTCCTCGCGGCGCGCGGCCTTCGTCAGAGTCAAAACGCGAGTCGCGACCCGCGCGTCTTGCTCGCTTGCATCTTTGACGATGCGCAAATGTCCGACCGCCTGCGCCGCGACTTGCGGCGCATGGGTGACGGCGAGGACTTGAACGCCGGTTGCAAGCCGCGCGAGTCTTTGGCCGATGGCGTCGGCCACCGCGCCGCCTGCTCCTGTATCGATCTCATCGAAAACCAATGTTGGTGCGGAACCGCGATCCGCCAGAACGACCTTGAGCGCCAGCATGAACCGCGCCAGCTCACCGCCGGAAGCAACCTTCATCAACGGACCTGGCCGTGTCCCCGGATTGGTCTTCACCCAGAATTCGATTTGATCGACGCCCTCGGCGCTGACTGTCGCCGGATCGGACTGATGTTTGACGATGAATTGCGCCGCTTCCAATTTCAGCGGCGGCAATTCCACATTGACGGCCTGCTCGAGATCCGCCGCGGCGTGTTGCCGCGCGGCCGACAGGCACTTCGCCGCCCTGTCATAATCCGCCGCTGCAGCCGTGGCCGCCGTGCGCAGCTGTGCCAGCCGCGTTTCGCCGGCTTCGAGCTGCGCGAGATCATCGCCGAATTTCTCGCAAAGCGCCGGCAAGGCATCAACTGCGACACCATATTTGCGGCTTGCCGCCCGCAAGGCGAACAGACGCTCCTCGACGCGCTCCAATTCGCCCGGATCATCGCCAGCGGCGCGCAGCGCCACTTCGAGCGCATCGCGCGCGGCATCGAAGGCAACAAGCGCCGCATCGAGCGCGGTGACGACCGGCACCAGCAGTTCCGGCGCCTGCGCCTGGCGCCGTTCCAGCCGCCGCAAGGCCGATGACAGCGCGGCGACCGGACTGCCCTCCCCGCCGACCACATCGGCCGCGTCGCGCAATTCGCCGCCGACCTTCTCGTTCTGCATCAAGGTCTGGCGTCGCTGCGCGAGGCTTTCTTCCTCTCCGGGCTGAACCGCATGCTTCGTCAATTCGGCGTAGGCATGGGTCAGATAATCGGCCTCGCGGCGCGCCTGCGCGATCCGGCCCTGTTCGGCAGCAAGCTCGGCTTCGACGGCCCGCCGGGCGCGGTAAGCGGCGCGCACGGCGTCCTGCTCGGCCCCGAGGCCCGCAAAGACGTCAAGCAATTGGCGATGCGCATCGGCTTGGACCAGGGCCCGATCGTCGTGCTGGCCATGAATTTCGACGAGTTCGCGGGCGATCGTCCGCAGGGCCTGGGCGGTCACTGGCTGGTCGTTGACGAAGGCGCGGGTGCGCCCGTCTTCCATCTGGATCCGGCGCAAGATTAAGACGCCGTCGATGTCAATGCCCTGGCTCTCCGCCGCGGCCAGCGCCGGATGGCCGGGCGGCAGTTCGAAGACAGCCGTGACCTGGCCTTGCGGCGTCCCCTGGCGCACCAAGGCGCCATCGCCCCGCGCACCAAGGGTCAACGAAAAGGCGTCAAGCAGAATCGATTTTCCGGCCCCGGTTTCGCCCGTCAGCACGGTCAGCCCTCGGTCGAATTCGAGATCGAGCTTTTCAATCAGCACGATGTCACGAATAGCGAGCTGAACGAGCATAGGAAGACCCTTCGCTGCCGGAAGCCTGCGAAAGCGCGAAGTGAGAGTCAACGCACCTGGGCCGAAGGCGCACGAGAATAAAGCATGAACAAGGTGAGTCGAGCAAGATGGCGCCAGCCGCCCAATCAGCTCAGGCCGGCGCGCCCGCCAGTTTTAGCCAACGCTATGAAAGATCTTGGAAATCCAGGAATTCGGATCTTCCTGGGGATGATAGCCGCCCTGCTGCAATTTCGCGAAGGCGTCCTTGTACCAAGGCGAATCCGGATAATTGTGGCCAAGCACCGCCGCGGCCGTCTGCGCCTCACTGATGATGCCGAGCGCAAGATAGGCTTCCTCCAGCCGCAGCAACGCCTCCTCAGTGTGGCGCGTGTTCTGATATTTCGCCAGAACATCGCGGAAGCGGTTGATCGCGCCCGTATAATTATGCTGCGTCAGATAATAGCGGCCGACCATCATGTCCTGGCCGGCGAGTTGATCGCGCGTCACCTGCAATTTGTAGCGTGCATCATCCGCATATTGCGACTTCGGGAACTTGTCGAGGATCTGCTGGAAGACGATGGAGGCCTTCTGCGCCCGGTCCTGATCCCGCGACACGTCCGGGATCTGGTTATAATAAGACATCCCCTCAAGATAATAGACGTAATCAAGATCGGGCGCCTGGGCGTAGCGGCCGATGTAGCGTTGCGCTGAACCGATCGCGTCGTCGTAATTGCCCGCCTGGTATTGCGTAAACGTCTCCATCAGCAGCGCTTTGCGCTCCCATTGCGAGAACGTGTATTGCTTCTCCAAGGCCGAATATTTCTTCGTCGCCTTGTCATAGTCTTTGCCGTTGATGTCGACGAGACCCTGATTGTAGAGCGTCTCCGGCGGCGTGTCTGGGATCACCTTGGTCTGATATTTCTCGCCGCTGAACAGGTTCATCGGGTTGAAAGAGCCGAGTGAATCGAGCGAGTTCGAGCAGGCCGCGATCGGCAGCGTCAGCGCCAATAGTCCGAAAATCTGCCCGCCACGGAACAAACGGGGGCGGTGGGCGGCGGTGCGGCGCGGGAGAACCAAGGCAAATGGCATAAGGGACAACTCAACCTTTGGTTCGACAATCGGCAACGGGCTTCAGGATGCACGACCTTGAGCGCAGGAGCGCGATCGCAGCTAAGTCCTCGGACCGATAAGAGGCATTTCTGTGGCAAGCCTCC
>JARLIV010000191.1 GCA_031291555.1 Methylovirgula sp.
ACGATGACCTGCGGGTCGCCTTGCAGCGAGACGGCGATGTTTGCACCGTGCCGCTCCGCCTCGCTCCGCAGCGCGGCGAGAAAATCTTGCATGTCGATCTTCGCTGCCGCTTCGCCGGAATCGCCGCGGGCGAAGGCGAGATAGGCCTCCAGCATCCGCTGCATCTCGTCGATGTCTTTTTGCATGTCCTCGGCTTCCGGCTGGTCGCCGATGAGAGCGAGCGAGAGCTTGAAGCGGGTGAGGATGGTGCGCAGATCGTGGCTGACGCCGGTGAGCATGGCGGTGCGCTGCTCGATATTGCGCTCGATCCGGCGCTTCATCTCGATGAAGGCATAGCCGGCGCGGCGGATTTCGCGCGCCCCCTGCGGGCGGAAATCCGCTTCCCTGCCCATGCCGAAGGCTTCGGCTGCATTCATCAATTGCACGATTGGCTTGATCTGGTTGCGCAGGAAGGCCATGGCGACGACGATCAGCACGAAGGACGTGCCGAGCATCCAGAGCAGGAAGATATAGGAGTTGGCGGCATAGGCGGCGCTGCGATAGGCGACGACGCGCAGGATCGAATTGTCGAGCAGGATGCGGATCTCGATGAGGTTCGAGCGCCCGACCGTGTCGAGCCAGAAGGGCTTGTTGATCTGGCGGCTGATCTCCTTCGACAGCGCACTGTCGACGATCGAGAAGAACGGCTTCGGCAAGGGCGGCGGCAGCGGGCCTTTCGGCATGAACTCGATGTCGATGTTCATGCGCTGCTGGGCGATGCGCGTCAGCGTTTCGTCGTTCTTGTCCTGTGGATAGGAATTATGGATGTCGATGATCGAGGCGATGTCCTGAACCAAAGCCGTCGAAAGCTGATGCGTGACGAGCTGCCAGTGGCGCTCCAGAAAGACATAGGTCACGACGGTCTGCAAAATCACCATCGGTAGGATGACGATGAGCAGGGCGCGGGCATAAAGCCCCTTGGGCATCGCCGACTTCAGTTTCTGCACAAAGCCGCGCCAAAGGGCGATGGGCTTCGCCAGATAGGTTGGCAGCGTTGGGCGGGTCGGTGTTCGCATCATCAGCGGTCAATGAGAAGCCGGTAGCCGGCGCCACGCACGGTCTGCAGATGCAGCGGATTGGCGGGGTCGCGCTCGATTTTGTGACGCAGGCGGTTGACCTGGACATCGACGGTGCGCTCGTTGCCGGCGCCGCCGGGCCCGGCGAGCACATCGCGCGACACCGTCTCGCCGGGGTGCGCGGCGAGCAGCCGCAACATGTCGCGCTCGCGCTCGGTCAGGCGGACGATCTCCTCGCCACGCCGCAGATCGCCGCGATGCAGATCGAAGCTGAAGCCGCCGAAATGCACATGGGTGATTTGCGTTGGCGGCTCGGCTGGCTGCGCCCGCCGCAGGATCGAGGCGATCCGCAGCGAGAGCTCGCGCGGCTCGAAAGGCTTGGGAAGAAAATCATCGACGCCTTTTTCGAAGCCGGCGATCCGGTCCTCAGTCTCGGCTTTGGCGGTCAGCATCAGGATCGGCACGCGGCCACGCTCCGAGCTGTCGGCGCGCAAGCGAGCAGCGAATTCGAGCCCATTCTCGCCGGGCATCATGACGTCGAGCACGATGAGGTCGAACGAAAAATTCTTGAGTGCCGCCGCAGCCTCCTCCGCATTCCCCGCCAGGGTGATACGATAACCCTCCTGGCTGAGATAGCGCTGCAGCAGAACGCGGATGCGCCGATCGTCGTCGACGATCAAGAGATGCGCGGCATCGTCGGCCGGGATCGGCGGCTCGCTCTCGGCACTCGATTCGTGTTCGAGATCAGGTTCGCTCATAGCTCGCGGCCAAGCGGCTTAAGCCGGGCACCGGAGGCAACCAGGGTTGCGACCTTCTCCTGCTCGCGCGGGTCGATCATCGCGAGCAGAAACGCAATCGCCTCCGGGCGCGCATTCTTCTGCAAGTGGCCGAAAACGCGCCGGAACCGCTGCGTTTGAAGCTTCGCAATGCTGAGCGCCAGGGCGGTGCCGGTCTTCGTCGGGTAAAGCTGGCGTTGCCGGCGGTCGATGACGCCGGCGCGCACTTCCACATAGCCTTTGTCGCGCAATTCCTTGAGTACGCGGTTGAGGCTCTGTTTTGTGATCTTCAAAATATCGAGAAGCTCGGCGATGGTGAGGCCCGGGCGCCGGCTGACGAAATGCAAGACGCGGTGATGCGCGCGGCCAAAGCCGTAATTTTCGAGCAGCCGGTCGGCATCGCCGACAAAATCGCGATAGGCGAAAAACAGAAGTTCGATCAAATCGAACATCGGCTCCGTATCCGCTGCCCCGTTTGCGGCTCGCGCCGCCGCCGGCGGGCTGGGCTCGGCGGCTTTTCTCCGCGACGCTGATTCCATAAGCCGCCTTTCCGCGACACCAACGCAATGACAGAACTGAGATGCCATAGCACGCCGCAACCACCGCGTCAGGTCTGGCCCATGCCATTTAAGTCAGTGATATTGACATATTTCAACAGGATTGCTAGCCGTCAATGTGCCGTCCCCGGTGCGACAAATGCCGTAAACGTTTTGCGCAGCGGCCCGTTAGGAGTCAAAATGCGCCGTGCCGGCCGCGACCGGGCGGCGTGAGAGGAGATCCTGCTATGTCGGTTTTGCCGTTCGACCAGCGTGACGGTTTCATCTGGATGAATGGCAATCTCGTCCCATGGCGCGAGGCGAAGCTGCATGTGCTCTCGCATGGGCTGCATTATGCCTCCTGCGTGTTTGAGGGCGAGCGCGCCTATGGCGGGCAGATTTTCAAATCGACAGAACATTCCGAGCGCTTCAAGCGCTCCGCCAATGTACTCGATTTCGAGATTCCCTATTCGGTCGCCGAGCTTGACGCGGCCAAGCGGCTCGTCGTCGACAAGAACAACCTTACCGATTGCTATGTGCGCCCCGTCGCCTGGCGCGGCAGTGAGATGATGGCCGTCGCGGCGCAGAATTCAACGATCAATACGGCGATTGCGGTCTGGCCGTGGCCAAGCATGTTCAACGTCGCCGAGAAAATGCGCGGC
>JARLIV010000192.1 GCA_031291555.1 Methylovirgula sp.
GGCTTGGGGAAATGCGTGCGGCACATTTCCGCGAGATTCCGGCCGGTGATGATGCCGAGCTTGGCCGACAAGGACTGGAACAACATGGCGACGAGATTCGCCAACAGCACGACCCAGAGCAGCGCGTAACCATAGCGCGCCCCGGCCTGGATGTTGGTGGCGAAATTGCCGGGGTCCATATAGGCGATCGAGGCGATGACAGCAGGCCCGGCAAAGAGCAAGGCATCCGTCAGCCGCGGGCGCCGGCCAGCGAGAACGGCGCCGATGGCGGCCGTTGTCCGTTCAGTCAGTGTCGGGCGTGAGAGAGCTTGATCGGTCATTTTCGAGCGCAGATGTTACCCATGCACCCTAATGTAGCCTTAGCTACATTTACGTCAAGGGGCGCGATCTTGCAGCATGATCCACGCTCCGCGCAGAGCGCGTCGCGCGCGCGCCGGGCCCGCCGTTGGGGGCAATAGGCCGCGATGCGCTCAGGCTGGAAAGGCGAAGCGAGACCTATGCCGCGGGCGTTGTCGCGGCCGGCTTCTGCGCCTTCGCCTTGCGGCGATCCTGGATCTTCTGGACGATCACGTAGAAGGCCGGCACGAACAGGACCGCGAGGCAAGTCGATGCCAGCATGCCGGTGGAGACGGTAATGCCGATCGATTTGCGGGCGTTGGCGCCGGCGCCTTGAGCCACGACGAGCGGCGCAACGCCGAGAATGAAGGCGAAGGACGTCATCAAAATCGGCCGGAATCTCGCCCGCGCTGCCTCCCGCGCGGACTCGATGATGTCGTGGCCCTCAAGGTGCAGATCGCGGGCGAATTCGACGATGAGGATCGCGTTTTTCGCCGACAGCGCGATCAGCAGGACGAGGCCGATCTGCACATAAAGATTGTTGTCGATCCTCAATGCGGTGAAGACCGAAACCGGCCCGACGAGCGACAGCGGCACGGCGAGGATCACGGCGAGCGGCAGCAGCCAGCTTTCGTATTGCCCGGCGAGGACGAAATAGACGAGCAGCAGCGCGAGGCCGAAGGCGAGATACATTTGCCCGCCGACAATCTTCTCCTGGTAGGACATTGCCGTCCAATCGTAGCCCGTGCCGCGCGGCAATTCGCGATTGGCGATCTGCTCCATCAGGTTCATCGCCTGGCCGGAGCTGTAGCCCGCCGCCGGCATGCCGATGATCGTCGAGGATGGATAGAGGTTATAGAGGCTGATCAGCGAGGCGCCCACATCCGACTGGAAATGGACGATGGTCCCGAGCGGGATCATGGTGCCGTTCGCATTACGCACCGGCAGAGTCTCGACGTCCGCCGGTCTGACGCGGAATTGCGAATCTGCCTGCGTATAGACCTGGAAGGTGCGGCCGAACTTGTTGAACTGGTTGATATAGGTCGAGCCGAGATAGGAGGTCAGCGTATCGAAGACCTGCTGGACCGTGACATGCAGGCTCTCCGCCTTCGTCCGGTCGACGTCGATGGCGAGTTGCGGCACGCTCGCGCGGAAGGGAGAAGATGCACGCTGCAGCGCGCTCTGGCCATTTGCGGCGCTGACCACCGCATGGGTAATGCTCTGCAATTTTACGAGATCGAAACTGCCGTCCTTCAATTCTAGCTGGAAGGTGAAGCCGCCGGCATTGCCCACGCCCTGGATCGGCGGCGGCGGCACGACAGTGATACGCGCCTCTTGGAGCTTCGACAGCGCCGCGTTGAGGTGCATATACATGGGCAGAAGGCCGAGCTTCGATCCGCGCGCGTCCCACGGCGTCAGGATGATATAGGCGACGCCTGCGTTGGCGAGGCTCGCGCTGTTGTCGAGCACCGAGACACCGGAGACGGTGATCACGTGCTCGACGCCTTCGACCTTGCTCAGGACATCGCTCACGTTTTTCATCGCGGCCTCGGTGCGCTCGAGCGAGGCGCCATCCGGCAATTGCACGGCGGCGATGAAATAGCCCTGATCCTCGAGCGGCAGGAAGCCGGTTGGAATCTGCGCGATGCCATAGATGGCGGCGACGACGATGAGGAGGCCGACCACGACCGTCGCGCCGCTATGCGCTGTCAGGTGACGGATGATCCACATATAGCCGGCTTCGGCGCGCGCATAGGCGTTGTTGAAGCCGCGCGCCAGGATGTTGCGCTGGTCGGGCGGCTTCGGCGCGCGCAGCCAGAGTGCCGCTTGCGTCGGCTTCAGCGTGACGGCGTTGACGGCGGAAATCAGCGCCGTCGCGGCGATGACGAGCGCGAATTGCGCATACATGCGCCCCGTCAGGCCGGGCAGGAAGGCGGCCGGGAGGAACACCGACAGGAGGACGAGCGTGATGCCGATGATCGGCCCCAGCAATTGCTGCATGGCGCGGATGGCGGCATCGTGCGGCGTCAGGCCCGCTTCGATATGGTGGGCGGCGCCTTCGACGACGACGATCGCGTCGTCGACGACGATGCCGATGGCGAGGATGATCGCAAAGAGCGTCGAGAGATTGATGCTGAAGCCCATCGCCGCCATGGCCGCGAAGGCGCCGATGATCGTCACGGGTACGGTCGTCGCCGGCACCAGCATCGCGCGCCAGTCCTGCAAGAAGACGAGGATCACGATGAGCACGAGAATCCCCGCCTCGAACAAGGTCTTGTAGACCTCATGTACCGAGGCTTGGACGAAGGTCGTCGTATCGAAGGGGACCGCATAGGTGAGCCCCTGCGGAAAATCCTTCGCCAGCAGCTTCATCTTGGCTTCGACGGCCTGCTCGACATCGAGCGCATTGGCGCCGGGCAATTGATAGATGGCGATGCCGGCCGCCGGCTGCCTGTCGAGGTAGAAGGACTGGCTGTAGGTCTGCGCGCCGAGTTCGACGCGGCCGATGTCGCGAATGCGGGTGACGGCGCCGTTGGACCCCGTCTTGACGATGATGTTCTCGAACTGATGCACGTCGTCGAGGCGCCCCGCGACATTGAGCGTGTATTGGAAGGCTTGGCCCGCCTTCACCGGCGGCATGCCGAGCTGGCCGGCGGTAACCTGTTCGTTCTGCTGCTGGACGGCATTGATGACGTCCTGCGTCGTCAGCGCGCGCGCATAGAGCTTGTTGGGGTCGAGCCAGAGGCGCATGGCATATTGGCCGGCGCCGAAGATATTGACATTGCCCACCCCCGGCACGCGGGCCAATTCATCCTGCAAATGGATCGTCGCGTAATTCGCGAGATAGAGAGAATTGTAGCGCGAGTCCGGCGAATAGAGCGTGACGAAAAGCAGAACCGCGGTCGATCTCTTCTGCACGACGACGCCCTGGGCCTGGACGGCCTGCGGCAGCGAGGCCAGCGCCGAGGCGACACGATTCTGCACCAGGATTTGCGCGAAATTGATGTCGGTGCCGATCTTGAAGGTGACGGTCAGCGTGTAAGTGCCGTCAGAGGCGCTCGTCGACTGCATGTAGATCATGTTTTCGACGCCGTTCACCTGCTCCTCGATCGGCTGCGCGACGGTTTCGACCAGCGTCTTGGCGCTGGCGCCGGGATAGGTGGTTGTCACCTGGATCGTCGGCGGGGTGATGTCGGGATATTGCGAGACGGGCAGCCGCAACAGGGAAACGGCGCCGATCACCATCGTGAGGATGGCGATCACGTTGGCGAGGATCGGCCGCTCGATGAAAAATTTTGAGATCATCGCGCAGCCTATTTGGCATCGGTGTCGGAATTGGTGGCGGTCATCTGCTGCAGTTGCGGCACAACCTTCTGGCCCGGCGCGGCTTGCAGCAAGCCGGCGACGATGACCTTGTCCTTCGCCGTCAGTCCCGAAAGGATGCGGCGCATGCCCTCGAAAGTTTCGCCGGTCGTCACCTTGCGCTGCTCGACGACGTTCCCGGCATTGACGATAAGGACATAGCGGCCGCTTTGATCGGCACCGATGGCCTCTTCGGGCACCAGCAGGGCATCAACCGGGCGCAGCGGCAGGTGCACGCGCACATAATAGCCGGGCAGAAGCCGGAAATCCTTGTTGTCCAGGACGCCGCGCACATTCAACGTGCCGGTCGAGGTATCGACGTTCGGCGCGATATAGTCGATCACGCCCTTGTAGGGGAAACCACGATCCGTCTGCAGCGCGACCTCGACAGGCACCTTGCCGACAACGTCGGCGGTGGTGATGCCGTGTTTGGCCATGGCGGCGCGGATCGTCTGCACATCGCGCTCGCTGATGGTGAAATTCACCCAGATCGGCTCGAGCTGATAGATGGTCGCGAGCTGCGTCGGCGAATTGGTGCCGACAAGTTCGCCGACCGAAACGAGATGCTGGGTCACCGTGCCGTCGAACGGCGCATCAACTCGAGTATAGCCGTAATTGATCTGCGCCTGTTGCAGATTGGCCTGGTCCTGGTCGACCGTCGCCTGGTTCAGGTCGCGGTTCGCGCGCGCCTGATCGAAACTCGCCTGGGTCGAGACCTGCCGCGAAACGAGCGTCTGCTGGCGGTTGAACTCGATCTGCGAATTCAGCAATTGCGCCTTGGCGCCCTCGAGCGCCGCCTGCGCCTGATCGACCTTCAGCTTGTAGGGCTCGGGCTCGATGACGAAGAGCTTTGTGCCTTTCTTGACCGCCGCGCCGTCCTTGTAGTCGATCTCCTGGAGAAAGCCCTGCACGCGGGCGACGAGATTGACGCTGTTGACCGCCGCCATATTGCCGGTGGCTTCGAGGTAAGGCTGCACCGTCTTCTGAATCGGATAGGCGACGCCGACCGTGGGCGGTGGCGGCGGGACGTAGGTATTTTCCTGCTGGCAGGCTCCGAGAGACGCCAGAAGCCCGAATGTCGCGACGCGCCGCCCAGTTTTGATAACCGCCAGCATTCGTTCCCCTCGAACCGGTGCCGACCGAAATTGCACGCGAGCCTAACCTTGAACAGCTTGCCGAGGCAATCGGCGCCCGGGCTAATGCGCCATAAAGATCGGTATGTTGGCCTCGGCGAGAATCTGGCCCGTAGCCCGGCCGAAGATGAATTGGCGCAGGCGGCTCTGCGTGTAGCCGCCCTTGATTAAGAGGTCGGCGCCGACGGAGCGGGCGGTGACCAGAACCGCAAGGCCCGGTGTCTTGGCCGTTTCATGCACGTCGATGGCGCGCGCCGGCACGCCGTGGCGCTTCAGATTCTCGACCAGTTGCACATGGTCCGGTCCGCTGAGGGCATAGCCGGGGATGGTGAACACCGGCACGTCCCGCGCCAGCTTCAACAGCGGCAAGGCGAAAGCGACGGTGCGCGCCGTCTCGGAACTACGGTTCCAGGCGATGGCAATCACCTCGCCGAGCCGTTCCGGCGCGCGGGGCGGGGCGATCAGCAGCGGCCGGCCGCTTTCGGTCAGCGCCGCTTCGAGGGTCGATTTGCGCGGCTGTCCGGTGCCGGAGGCCGGCCGCCCGACAGCGATGATGTCGAAGACGCGGCCGTATTCGCCGACGCCATTGTCGGAGATCAGCCCGTTGCGGACCCAGCCGTAGGACGGCGCAGAGGCGTCCGTCGCGTCCGACTGCGGCGGGATGGCCGCATCCTGCATGAAGCTCTCGAAGATCTTGTGCGCTTCTTCGAGAAGGTCGCGCCGCACCGCATCGTCGAAGACGATGCCATCGAGGGAAAAATCCGCCGCGACGATCTGCGTGAGGTCCGGCCCCAGCGCGACGCCCTCGATATAGCTGCCGAATTTGTGGGCGAGCAGCCGGGCGGTCTCAAGCACGGCCGACATGCCCGCGTGCGTTTCGACGGGGATCAGGATCGACTTCATCGGCCTCGTCCGGTTGCGGACGCATGATGCCCGAATTTGTGGCTAAAACAAAATATCTAAAGCACGATGGTTAAGCTCTCCGCCGCGCGGGTCACACCCGTATAGAGCCAGCGGGCGCGATGGTCGCGAAAGGCACCGCTCTCGTCGAACAGCACGACATCGTCCCATTGTGAGCCTTGTGCTTTGTGCACGGTCAGCGCGTAGCCGTAATCGAATTCATCGGAATCACGCCGCAGCGCA
>JARLIV010000193.1 GCA_031291555.1 Methylovirgula sp.
ATGCCACTCGGGCCCGTCGCGCGCGCGATGCCGGAGCCGCCGCCAGCGCCGCAGCGGCCTCTGGCGCCACCCCTATCCACGCTTTTGCCGTCCCGGGCCGACCAGGGTGCGGCGCTGACCCGGCTCGATCGGCTTTCGACTGCGGAGAAGATCGCGCTCTTCAGTTAGCGTAGAATTTCAACGGGAACTTTGCCGGGGCCAAAGGGTTTCTGCGGGGCGTTGCGGCGGGTTTGGCTTGTGGGAGAGGAGAGAGCCATGGTGCAGTTCATTATGGGCGTCCTCATTGGAATCACGGTGACCATCAGCGCGGCGCTTTGGGCCGACGCCGGCCGCGCCCCGGTCTGCCCGCCAGGGGCCGGCTGCCCGATCGTCAATTGGGACGAGGCGCATGATCGCTACGAGCGTTTCAGAGAGCAAATTGGCTTAGGCGAGCGCCGCTAGCCGCGGCCGTGACATGACGCTTTCGTTCGATATTCCAAACAGAATCGTCTAGCATCCGGGATAGGGAGTTTCCGGAGGCAGGACGTGGGTATCGAGGGTCGCGATAAGGCGAAGGCGCTGGAGGCGGGCGCGCTCGTGGTCTCCGGCCAACTCGGCAAGACCGTCCTGCGCCTGCGCAAGGCCTATAATCTCTCGCTCTCTGAACTCTCCGAACAATCCGGCGTCGCCAAGTCGATCATCAGCCAGATCGAGCGCAACGAGACCAATCCGACGCTCGCCACCATCTGGCGGCTGGCGCAGGCGCTCGATGTGTCGATCGAGGGCATGTTGCAGGTCAGCGAGGACGAGCCCTTCCTCGAAAAATCGACCAAGGGCGACACGCCGATTCTGGTCTCCGATGACGGCAAGTGCCGGCTTGAAATCTTCGGCTGGATCAAGACCGTCGAATGGCTGCAATGGTATGGCTTTCACGCCGAGCCGGGCGGGGTGCTCTCGTCGGATCCGCACCAGCGCGGCTCGGTCGAATGTCTCTCGGTGACGGAGGGCGAGCTTGAGGTCGAGGTCGCGGGCAGCATCGAGCACGCCAAGGCGGGCGAGACTTTGCGCTACAGATGCGACCGGCCGCATGTCATCCGCAATCGCGGCGACCGGCCGGCCGCGGCGATGATGGTCTGCATCTTGAAAGCCGCGGCGATGGAATAGCATGATCCCGAAAAGTTGCAGACTTTTCGGACAAGATCATGCGGCTGAGAAAAGCCGATCCCGAAAAGTTGCAGACTTTTCGGACTGGGTCATACGGCAGGACGGCCTTTGCCGCGCGGGCGCAGCGCGCCGCCGCAATGCGGGCAGATGAGTTCGTCGTCCTCGTGCCGGGGCGCGCGCCGTAGCCGCAGTTGATTGAGATAGCCGGCGGTGATGAGGCCGGAGAACAAAGCCAAAGTGCCGATGCCAATGATCGAGACGATGCCGCCGAGGATGCGGCCTGCCGTCGTCACCGGCACCATGTCGCCGTAGCCGACGGTGGTGACGGTCTCGATCGCCCACCACATCGACGCCGGGATCGAGGAAAAGACCGCCGGCTGCACGTCGCCCTCGATCATGTACATCAGCGCGCCGCTGATCGTCAGCGTCAGGAAGAGCACGAATATGAGCGCGGCAATGGCGCGCGCTTCCTCGCGCAAAACCGCCCAAAGCAGGCTAAAGACATGCGAATGGCGGGTAAGCTTGATCATCCGCAGCAGCCGCAGCAGCCGCAGGACGCGCAGATCGACGGCGCCGAAGAAGCCGAGCAGCGCAGGCAGGACCGCGACGAGATCGATGAGCGGGAAGAAGCCGCGCATATATTTCAGCCGGCCCCAGAGCGGGTCGCGGAATTTGCCGTCGCGATAGTCGACCGCCGTCCAGACGCGCAAAACATATTCGAGCGCGAAGATCGCCGTCGCGACGCGCTCGATGGTCGTGAAAGTGGCGGCGTAGCGATTGTTGAGCCAGACGACGGATTCGAGCACCACCGCGACGACATTGACGATGATGAGGGCCGCCAGCGCGATGTTGAAGGCGCGGACAGCCAGCGTGCGCGGCGCGTCGTCGTCGAACAGCCCGCTTAGCCGGTAGCGCAAGGATCGTTTGTCGCTCGTCAACATCTCAGCCCGTTCTAGCGCCGATGGGACAATTTTGATCGGGCGGGATCAAGCATTTTTGACGCCGGGCGTCATCCCCAGAGCGTAGGTGCGGGCGGAAAGACACGGGCCCCTTCGTAGAGAAGGCCCTCGGGCCGGTCGCGCGCCAGCAGCAGCGGCCCGTCAAGATCGACATATTGCGCCCGGCCGGCCAAGAGCAGGGCGGGGGCCATGGCGAGCGAGCTTGCCACCATGCAGCCGATCATAAGCTGAAAGCCGAGCGCCTCGGCGGCAGTGGCCAAGGCAAGTGCCTCGGTGAGTCCGCCCGCCTTGTCGAGCTTGATGTTGATGGCGTCATAGCGCGCGCGAAGACCAGCGAGGTCGCCGCGATCGTGCAGGCTTTCGTCGGCGCAGAGCGGAACGGGATGGCCGATCTCGGCAAGGATCGCGTCCTGGCCAGCGGGCAACGGCTGTTCGATCAGCGCGACTCCTTGCGCCGCGCAGAAAGCGAGATTGGTGGTGAGGTTTTGCGCCGACCAGCCCTCGTTGGCATCGACGATCAGCTCGGCATCGGGCGCGGCGGCGCGCACGGCGACGAGCCGTTCGGCATCCCCATCGCCGCCCAATTTGAGCTTGAGCAAGGGCCGCGCCGCCGCTTTGGCGGCCGCCGCCATGGCCTCGGGCGTGCCGAGCGAGAGCGTATAGGCGGTGACGACCGGTGCCGGCGGCGCAAGCCCGGCGAGTTTGAAGGCGGGCATGCCGCGCGTCTTGGCTTCGAGATCCCAGAGCGCGCAATCGAGCGCATTGCGAGCTGCGCCATGCGGCAGAAGAGTCTGCAAGGCATCGCGGCCTATTCCCGCCGCGATGTGGTCCCGCAGACTCTCGATCTGCGTGACGACGCTCTCGACGCTCTCGCCATAGCGCGCATAGGGCACGCACTCGCCGCGGCCGCGATGGCCGCTGGCCTCGATCGTCGCGACGACGGTGACGGCCTCGGTCTTGGCGCCGCGTGAAATGACGAAGGCGCCAGCGATGGGAAAGCGCTCGACCGCGATATCGAGATGTCGCGCGGTCACAGCGCCATCAGTCGGTCCCGGCCGCGGCGGCGGGATGGTGGCGGTGGCGCGCGGGCCGACCGCCACCGACTTTGCCATTGGCTTCCGAATCGAAGCCGATTTTGATCATGTAGTCTTGGTCCGAATATTTGCTCGTCACCGGCACGCTCAGCGGCTCGGTCACGAGCGTGAACGGTCCTTCCGTCTGCCCGGCGGGGACGCCAGCGGGAACTTGATAGAGCTTGCTGACGGTGGCCGATCCATCGGCGCGGTTGACCACGACGACGCGGACGGGCGCGGGATAAGTGCCGGGCGTGCCCGCGGGGCCGAGCAGGACGCGGCCTTCGACGCCGACTTTCATCTGATATTGATTGTTGAGGATCTGGCAGTCGCGGGCGAAATTGGTGATCGAGAATTGATAGCGCACGTTGGCGTTGGAGCGATCGTCTCCCGGCCCATAGACGCGGTCGTCAGCCGTGCCGTCCTGAATGCCGATCTCCGGACATTTGATCGGCGCGAAAGGCTCGGGCTGCTGCGGCAGCGGCTTGAATTGGACCAGCGACCACAGATTGCTGAGCTTGGTGTCGCCGCTATCCCCGACATCGAAACTGCCGGGGGACCGGCTGCAGCCGCCGAGCGCCGCCAGCGCACCGGCAAAAAGAACCGCCATCGCCGAACTTATCTGCACAGGCCTCTGCATGTCCTCTTCGCTCCAATCTCACGCAACGCCAGCCTATTTACGGCATAATCTATTCCGAAAAATCAGCAATTTTTCGGCGGACCGACTTACGGCAGCGCATCAAACCCTTCGCCGAAGCCATTGAGCGCGAGCGGAATGCCGATCCCTTCTTCCGGGGTCTGGAAGATGATGAAGGTGGCATTATGGCCGCTGCGCAACTCGCCGATGAGTTTGTCGTCCATGGCGACTTCCGCCACACAACCGGTCGGCAGGCAGCGCACGAAGCCGGCGCGGCCGACATCGGTGCTGTCGATCTTGAGCCCAAGCCCCGAGGGCAACAGAACGCCGAGCGGCGCGATGACGCGCAAAAGCTTGCTTTTGCCGTCCGCCGTCTTGAGGACGATGACGACGAGATTGATGTTCGGCCGATCCTCGGCGGCAACGCTTTGCAACAGGGCGCATTGCTCATGCTGCGCGCCCGGCGGCGTCTCGCAGCGGATTTCCCAATCGCCGTGCTTGGATTTGACGACGCCCTGAGCCAGGGCCGTTTGCGGCGCAGCGCTGGCGAATAGCGAAGAGAAGATAAAGAGAAAAGGCAGCCCGGCGGCGAAACGGCGTAGTCCGGTCAAATCGGTCATGCTCTGTTCTCGTGCGGTTTGCGGCCTCCGATGCCGCCTTCACATCAGCGAAAGCGGCAAATGCGCCGCTTGCCCCGCGCGCGAATCGTAACCGCGGTGCAAACCGAAGCCTTTTCATTAACCGATCACCAGGGGAAGGCAAATCTGGGACGCGATCCTGCCCGCCGAACGGTGCTGGCGAAGATCGGATGTGGCCGTGTTCACGCAAATTCCGCGCCATCGCGACGCAAACAAATGGCTGCACGCCCGCGACATCTCGGCATCCCCAATCGTAGCGCCGACGCCATGACGGAGCTTGCGTTTTAGCTTGCGAAATGTCTAGTTGCCATGAATAAACCAATGTGGTTTGGAACGAACCAGCCACCTGTTCGTGCCGCTTTGGGGCCGGCAACGAAACTACGAAAAGTGGTAAGGGGAGCGAAGAAAGTTCATGAAATCTCCGCATATTCCTGGCCGTTGGCTGAAGCATCGTGGCGCGTTGGCTCTGCCGGCGGCGCTGGTCCTTTGTGCCGTTGCGGCAACACCGGCTCTGGCCCAGCTTGGCCACGCCGTATCGGGGCAAATCGGGCTCCAGACTCCCGCGACCCCGATCGCCGAGGAAATTCACACTTTCCATGATGATATTCTGACGCCGATCATTATTACGGTCAGCGTCTTCGTGGGTGCCTTGCTGCTCGCGGTGATCTTCCGGTTCAACGAAAAGGCCAATCCCACTCCGTCGACGCTCACTCACAACACCGGGCTCGAAGTCGCCTGGACCATTGTGCCAGTGCTGATTCTCGTTTTCATCGCCATTCCGTCATTCCGGCTGCTCGATCATGAATTGGTGATTCCCAAGACGGATCTGACAGTTAAGGTCACCGGCCACCAATGGTACTGGACTTACGCCTATCCGGCGAACCAGGGCGGCGGCTTCGACTTTGATTCCTACATCGTCGCGGACAAGGACCTGAAGCCGGGTCAATTGCGTCAGCTCGCCGTTGACAATGAGGCGGTCGTTCCGGTCAACAAGACGGTACTGGTTCAGGTGACGGCGACGGACGTCATCCACTCCTTCACCGTGCCGTCCTTCGGCGTCCGCATCGATGCGGTGCCGGGCCGGCTCAACCAGACCTGGTTCCGCGCCACCAAGGAAGGCATGTATTATGGGCAGTGCTCCAAGCTTTGCGGTGAGGATCACGCCTATATGCCAATCGCCTTCCGCGTCGTGAGCGAGGCCGAATATGCCGCCTGGCTGGCGAACGCCAAAAAGAAGTTCTCAGCCAACCCCCTGCCGCGCTATGCGGAGGCCGGGCCCGCGGCGGTGAGGAATTAGGCTTTGGCGTCAAACCGTCGATAATATAAAGGAAT
>JARLIV010000194.1 GCA_031291555.1 Methylovirgula sp.
ACTTGCCCCGCGTATAAGGCCGTCGGCTCAAGATAGGGGGAGGCTCGACAGCAGATCGGTCATCCGGAAGGACGAAGTCCTGATCTACGCGGCTGGAGCGCCTCATGCTGCGACGCAGCGTCTTCCGGATAAAGGAAGCCCGCCTCCAAGTCAAATGAAAGGCGTCACGCCTGAGAAAAACGCGCGCTCGGACTCTTTAGCGAGATAAAGGCGGCAGCAAAACAGTCAATCAGACGGCCGCATTCCTCGCCATAGCCCTCCCGTCCGCAACTAAAAGTTGTGCCATTGGCGCAACACTGCCGGGAATTCAGACCACACCTCTTCGCCCGGGCAAATGCGCTTTCTCGCGCCGAAGGAATTTCAAAGCATCAATCAAGATGCTGATTTTACCCAGATAACAAGGGACCAGGCGGAGAGGCCAAGCGCGCGTAAGTGCATCAGTGGGGGACCAACATCGACTTCGGCAACGGCGAGGACTTCCGCGGCGCGGCCGGCGGTCGTCTGGGCATGTCGCTGCCGACCATTTTCGGCGGCCATGTGGTCGAAGCCTGGATCCTCGGCCGTGTCTGGGATGAATTCCTCAACAATGGCAACACAGTCGATCTCGTCGACAATACCCTCGTGAACGATAACTTCGGCCACATCTATGGCGAGGTGAAGGGCGGCCTCACCGTCGTCACCTTGGGCAGCGGTTGGGCCGGCTTTGTCGACGGCGGCGTGAAGTTCAACAACCTTTACAATACCGTCACGGCCAAGGCTGGCGTGGACTATACCTGGTAACAAAGTTGAGAAGCACGATTGAGAAGGAATGCTCGAAAGAGCATTCCTTCTTTTTTGTTGGGCGTTATTCTATCCGCGCTGCTCAAAAAGGATGGACCCATGAGCAAGCCCGCGACCGAAACGCTCTCCACCGCCGCCAAAAGCACGTTCAGGACGTCGGCGAAGGAAAGAGAAGAAGGCTCTCCTTCTCAGCTGATAGATGCGAGAATCAAGGCGCTGAATGATTGGCGCGGCGAGACACTCGCTCGGGTCCGAAATGTCATCAAGCAGGCCGACCCCGAAGTGGTCGAGGAGTGGAAGTGGCGAGGCGTCCCGGTGTGGTCGCACGCTGGAATGATCTGCACCGGCGAGACGTACAAGAATGTCGTGAAGATGACCTTCGCCAAAGGCGCCTTGTTGGACGACCCCTCAAGCCTCTTCAACGCCAGCCTGGAAGGCAACACCAGGCGCGCCATCGATTTCCATGAGGGCGACAAGTTTGATGAGACGGCGTTGAAGGCGCTTATTCGCGCCGCCGTGGCACTGAATATGTCTGTGCGAGCTACCGCTCGTCCCCTCCGCTCTCGGAAGAGACCAAAGAGCGCCTGAGAAGCATCGCGAAGCCGATTCACCTAATCCTTCGTCACCGGTCTCGGTGGCGCGGGCGAGAGCGCGAAAGTCAGCCAGACATTGGCGCCCGACGGGCGGTTCATAGCGCCGAATTCGCCATAGGCTTTGAGGTTCACATAGCCGAGCAAGTCTTGCGAGACCGGAAAGCTGTAGCCAATTTGCGGCCCGGCGCTGAAGACTTGCGACTGGAAGCAGCCGACATGATCGCCGGAGCCGCTGTCGCAGCCGATCTCACGATAGACATAGCCGACGACGCCGACCAGCAATTGCTTGCTCAGGAACTGCGAGGCGGCCCAATCGAGATGGAAATCGACGCCGCTCTGATATTGCGTGTAGGGATTCAAGAAATTGTATGTGAAGCCCGCAACCGCCGAAAATTCATGGCCGGTTTGCGGGTTCAAATAGGTATAGCCCGCACCGGAGTCGATCGCCCCGTGGCCGATCCCGAGATTCGCCAGATCGCGAGAATTATAGGTTCCGACAGGAATGTCGCCTGTCGCATAGGTCATGAAATTGTTGATGCCCTGGTTCCAGCGCAGGATGGCTTGCGGATATAGATCGCCGAATCCGACGGTCGATTGGTTCAAATTGACGGATTTCGAAAACGGCACCGAGCCGACGGGCGGCGGCAATGTCACGACGCCATCGACGCGTCCGTTCAGCGAGGTATCGTTGTAGCCCGGAAATGCCAGCAAGCCGATTGTTGCCAGGCCGCCGAAAACTGGCGAGGCGAAGGTGTACGTCGCGTTGATTAGGCCGAGGTCGAGAGTGGCATGAACATTGGCGCTCACATTGCCCTTGAAGCTCGCCGGAACGTCGCCGATGCTGAATTCCCGCGCCCGGGCGACAGAGTTGCCCGCCGACACGGTGTCGAAGTAATTGATCGTCGCGAGCGAAAATCCAGGTTGCTGCGGCACGGCGGCGAGACTGCCGAAGAGACCGGGAAGCCAAAAACTTATGCCGTCTTCGTCGGCGTGCGCGGAATTCTGGGCAACGATGGTGCTCAACAGCAGCGCCGCGATAGCGGATTTGAGGTGCACCTTTCTTTCGCGCGCCAGAAAGAATTTCGCTTGGATAGCCTCATGATTCTCGATCATTGGTACCCCCCGCCTATTTCTATTTATTGTTCAAATGGCTGAATTGAAAACGCTCCGTCCCTATCGTGAAAGGTTAGCACCAGATCGGAATTGGCTGAATTGACCGGATGCGGAAAGCGACCCGCCGTGTCATAGGGGGCACAAAGCGGCTGTAATGCTCTAAATATCAGGAGCATGCGGAAGTTGGCGGCACACTTGCCAAGCTCGCGCTATTTCCGGCCCTTGCTCTCGTAAGGATTTTCGTTCGTGCGAGTCGAGAGCCGGATCGGCACGCCCTTGAGATCGAACGTCTCGCGAATGCCGTTGATGAGGAAGCGCTTGTAGCTTTCCGGCAGGCTCGCGAGCTGATTGCCGAAGACGATGAAATAAGGCGGGCGGGCGCGCGGCTGCGTGATGTAGCGGATCTTGATGCGCCGGCCGGAGACGGCGGGCGGCGGATTGGCTTCGAGCGCCGTGGCCAGCCAGCGGTTGAGCCGGCCGGTACTGATGCGCTTGTTCCAGGTCTCGTGCACGGCGAAGACGGCGGCCATCATCGCCTCGATCCCCTCGCCCGTCGCGCCAGAGACCGGCACGTCCGCCGTGCCTTTCAATTGCGGCAGCCGCCGCGCCGCGTCCTCGCGCAGCTCTTTCAGCCGTGCGGCTCGGTCTTTCACCAAATCCCATATACTGACGGCGATGACCAGCGCGCGGCCCTCGCGGGCGTTGAGATCGGCGAGCGTCAGGTCCTGCTTCTCATGCGGTG
>JARLIV010000195.1 GCA_031291555.1 Methylovirgula sp.
CGTCTCGCCGAGGCCGCGCATGGCAAGATCCCGCGCCGGGTAAGCCCGTCGTACATCTGGGGCGTCGCGCTCGATGAACTCGCGCGACGCCAGCCAGATCTTCGAATAATCAATCTCGAAACCAGCATTACCCGCAGCACGAATTATGTTCGCAAGGGCATTAATTACCGGATGAGCCCCGAGAATGCCGCTTGTCTTTCGGCTGCCTATGTAGATTGCTGCACGCTTGCGAATAATCATGTCCTTGACTGGGGGCGTGCAGGCCTATTGGAAACGCTCGATTGCTTGACACGACTTGGGGTAAAGATGGCGGGCGCCGGCCGCGATATAGATGAAGCGCGTAGTCCCGCGATTCTCGAACCCCAGCCCAAGGTGCGCGTGCTCGTTTTTTCCTTCGCAACCCCTACTAGCGGTGTGCCCGCGAGCTGGGCCGCACATTCTGACTCGCCCGGCGTCAATCTCTTACCTGACCTCAGTGCACGCACTGCAACACGCGTAGCCGAGGAGATTTGTCGGACAAAGAAGCCGCATGACATCGTCATCGCCTCGATCCATTGGGGCAGCAATTGGGGTTATGAAATTCCCGGCGATCAGAGGCAATTTGCCCATACGCTGATTGATGAAGCCAGTATTTCGATCATCCACGGGCATTCTTCGCACCACGCGAAAGCCATAGAGGTCTATCGCAACCGACTTATCCTCTACGGATGCGGCGACTTCCTGAACGATTATGAAGGCATCTCAGGCTATGAAAGCTTCCGTGGCGATCTGCCACTGATGTATTTCGCTGACATCGACACGGCGCATGGAGACCTTCAGGCCCTCGAGATAACGCCGCTCCACATCAAGCATTTTAGACTCGAGCGGGCGTCCGATGATGATGCCGCAGAGCTCGGAGGTATCCTCGACAGGGAATGCGCGCGCTTTAACGCCCGCGTCTCCACGAGATCCGATCGAACATTTGGCCTTCGCTGGCCGACCGCTCATATATGAGCCGGACGGAACTGGCGAATGGGTAGTGGCTTAGGCCACACTGGACGCGCGGGGCGCTGGGAGCGGCGCAGCAAGTTCCCTCAGCCCTTGATGCAGATGAGCGGCCTGAGCCTTGCGACCCTTTTTGCAAGGCCCGCCTGCTCCGAGGCGCGAACGACCGCGTCGACATCCTTATAGGCGCCAGGTGCCTCCTCGGCGACGCCACGCGATGACGGGCTCCGGATCAAGATTCCTTCAGCGGCGAGATCGTCGACAATCTTCCTCCCGCTCCAAAGCTGGAGCGCCGCATGGCGCGAGAGCGCGCGGCCGGCACCGTGGCAGGCGGAAGAGAAGGCCTTGGTCTCACTCGTCAATAAGCCGGCGAGAACGTAAGAGCCTGTGCCCATGCTGCCACCAATGAGCACCGGCTGCCCGACGGAGCGAAGCGGCTCCGGAAGGCTCGGGTGTCCCGGGCCGAGCGCCCGCGTCGCGCCTTTGCGATGAACGAAAAGTTCGCGTGTCTTGCCATCGACGCTGTGGTTCTCGACTTTGCAGGTATTGTGAGAGACATCAAAAAGCAGGCGCAGATCGCATTCTGGAAAGAAATGCTGAAACACGCGCCGCGCATAATGACCGAGAATTTCGCGATTGGCGAAAGCACAATTGATCGCTGCGCGCATGGCACCAAGGTAATTCTCGCCGATCTCAGAATGAATCGGCACACAAGCGAGTTCGCGATCCGGCAATTCGATGCCCGCCTCTTTCGCCCCAATCAGCATCTCCTTGAGAAACTCGGTGCCGATCTGATGGCCAAGGCCGCGCGATCCGCAATGTATCGTGACGAGCGTTTGGCCTTGCGCGAGACCGAAGGCCTTGGCAGTTGCTTCATCAAAGATCTCGGCGACAGCCTGAACTTCGAGATAATGATTGCCGGACCCGAGCGTTCCCATCTCGTCACGCTGTCGCGCTTTCGCTTGTTCCGACACATTTTCTGGTTTTGCGCCGTTCATCCGACCGCCCTCCTCGATCCGTTCGAGGTCGCGCATCTCGCCCCAACCATTTTCTACCGCCCAGGCGGCACCACCGCGCAACATCGCGTCAAGTGCGGCCGCGTCAAGACTGATTGCTCCCTTGCTGCCGAGCCCTGCCGGAATGTCGCGATAGAGCGAATCGGCAAGTGACTTCTGCAAGCGCTGAACGTCGATGACGGAAAGATCGGTGAGCATGGTGCGCACGCCGCAGGAAATATCAAATCCGACACCGCCGGCCGAAATGACGCCGCCCTGCGCAGGGTCAAAAGCCGCGACGCCGCCGATCGGAAAACCGTAGCCCCAATGCGCATCCGGCATGGCATAGGAGGCGGTCACGATTCCCGGCAGGGTCGCGACATTGGTTGCCTGCAGCAGAACCTTGTCGTCCATTCCGCGGATCAAGGCCTCATCACCATAGATGACCGCCGGCACCCGCATTTTGCCGTACGGCTCGACGCGCCAACTGGTCGCGTCCAATTGCGTCAGCAGGGACGGGTCCATGCGCTGTCTCCTCGCTCAAGCCGCTTGCCGGTTTTTCTACTGTAAACTCATACGTCGATGACGCAGCCCGCAGACCAAAGACCGTCTGGCGTCCGTTCGACCTTCAAAGCCGTGAAAGTTGCGCCCTTCGGTTCGCAGGCAGGCGCGTGTCGTGCAATGTCGATCGCCTCGCCCCAAAGCTTGCCGTAAAGCTGGCCGTTATCGATTCGCACGGAGAAGGCGCCGAACAGAAACTGCCGCACGGCCATTTGGTAAATTATGGCATTAAGCCATTCAAAAAATAACAGCTCGAGATCTGGCGCTTTGCATTGAACTTCTACAAGCGTCTGCGGCGCGATGGGCGATTCCGTCACGGCAGCAGTCAAGCCAAGCGCAGCCTGCTCGAACGCCTCCTCCAGCGTCCTGCCAAAACCGCGCAGACCTAAATCGGCGTCATGGGAGAAATGTTCCCATCGCGCCTTAGGAACCTGCTGACTAGCTGCAACGTCCGCCACCATACGGCACGGGTCCAACTCATGAAAACGCTTGAGTTTGAGCCTTATGCGGTTTCCGCGCTCACTAACTTGATTTGCCTCAAGGCGCCTCCCGACGACCGGTGCCAAGTGACGGTCTTAAATGGGCGTCACGCAAGCGCGCGGGTATTCCGATGCTGAAAAGTCTAACGAGCACGCAGGCCCGTTTCATCGCGCTTTTAGCCAAAACGGCGCGAGCAGAGCGCGACAAGGTTCTTGGCAATGTCGAAGAAGCAGACCTCGGCGGAACGGAGCCTGCGCGGGGCGCCCATAATCCGACAGCCGAGCTCGGCTACGATCCTCTCCAGCCGAATGCGGAACAATTGAACGATTTGCGCGCCGCGATCGGGGCACTGACGCCGGCGGCACGGGCCGAGCTCTATACGCTGATGCGGATCGGTCAAGGCGATCTCGCCGCTGAAGAATGGCAGCGCGGCATATCCGAAGCGGAACTCCTGGGCGATGCCACGCTGACGGCCGCGCTGATGGAAGATGCAGATCTGCACGACCACCTCGAAAAAGGGCTTTTCGAGTCAAAAGCAGGTTGACGCCGGCCGATGGAGCCTCAACCGCCTGCCCTATCAACGCAAAAGCCTGACGTAGCCGCAAAGCACGGCACAGACAGAAGAACCTCCGCGCGCCTGTTCGTCGGCATCAAGATCGCTCCCGAGATTGCAGGCGAACTTGCGAAGATCGCAAACGCGGTCGCAGACCCTTTAGTCCGACGCATCCCAGCGACCGATCTCCATCTGACGCTCGTCGCGCCATGGAACGAGGAAGATATCGCGGCTGCCACTCAAGCTCTTACCGCCGTGCTCAAGCCGATCCGCAGTTTCGATCTCGCCTTCGAACATGTGGCCTATGGGCCGACGCGCGACCGACCGAAGCTGCTTTGGGCGGAATGCGCCCCAACGCCCGAGCTTGCTGTGCTTTGGAAGCTGTTGTCCTTAGCCTTCCATCAAATTGACAATCAACCGTTCCGCCCGCACGTGACGCTCGCGCGCCTCGGCGAAAACGGACCCAGGATCGCGCGAGAATATCCGGTAAACCGCACGCTCGCACTTCGTCAAAAGGTCCGCTCGATCGAGCTCTTCCGCTCCCCTCAGCAGCAGGGACGCGGCTATGACGTTATTGCTTCAGTTCCTCTCTACGAGGAGGCATTAGACATGAGCGATCTCGCCACTGACATTTCGCGTCACGTCTGGGCGACGAAATACCGGTACGTGTCTCCAGGCGTGGCAGAGCATTCGATCGATGATACGCGCCGACGCATTGCCCATGCTGTGGCGGCGGCTGAACCTGCGGATCAAGCGGAATGGGAAAGGCGCTTTTGCGCCTTGCTGCAGGATTCTAAGTTTCTGCCGGGCGGGCGCATCCAGGCCGGCGCCGGTACTGGCCGCAACGTCACGCTGTTCAATTGCTTCGTGATCGGCACGATCGAGGATTCGATTCCCGGCATTTTCTCAGCCTTGCAGGAATCCGCCACGACGATGCAGCAAGGTGGCGGCATTGGCTGCGATTTCTCGACTTTGCGGCCGCGGGGCACGGTGGCGCGTTCCGTCGGCAGCATTGCGTCAGGCCCCATCTCTTTCATGCGGGTTTGGGATTCGATGTGCGACACCATTCTGTCGACCGGCGCCCGCCGTGGTGCAATGATGGCGACATTGCGCTGCGACCATCCTGATATTGAGGAATTCATCGCGGCCAAGAAGCAAGCCGGCGCCCTTCGTCATTTCAACCTCTCCGTTCTTGTTACGGATGAGTTCATGGCAGCCGTGCGCGCGGATGCGGATTGGCCGCTCATCTTTCCTGCGTCAGCAGTTAACGGCGACGGCCCAATCGTCATGCGCCAATGGTCGGCCATGTCAGATGCCATCCCGTGCCGCGTCATTAGACGGATCAGTGCGCGCGCCCTGTGGGAACAGATTCTCTCCGCCACCTATGATTATGCTGAGCCGGGCGTCCTCTTCATCGACCGCATCAACCGACTGAATAATCTCTTCTATCGTGAACGGATCGACGCCGCCAATCCTTGCGGCGAGATTCCCCTGCCGCCACATGGAGCCTGCGATCTCGGATCGCTCAACCTCACGTGCTTCGTAACGGAGCCCTTCACGCGGCAAGCCCGCTTCGATTTTTCATCGCTCATTGCGGCGGTGAATGTTGCCGTGCGTCTGCTCGACAATGTGATCGACATTTCCCATTTCCCCCTGCCACAGCAAGCGGATCAGGCCAAAGGATCGCGGCGCATCGGGCTCGGCGTCACTGGACTCGCCGATGCTTTGCTGATGCTCAGCTTGACTTATGGCAGCGAGAATTCCCTGGTGGTTGCTGCCAACATCATGCGTGCAATTTGCCATACTGCCTATCGCATGTCCGTTGCGCTTGCCGCAGAGAAAGGAAGTTTTCCTTTCTTCGAGCGCGATAAATATCTGCAAGCCCCCTTTATTCAGGCTTTACCTGACGATATTCGCGCCGGCATAGAAGCAGATGGCGTCCGCAACAGCCATCTGCTGGCGATTGCACCGACCGGAACCATCAGCCTGCTCGCCGGGAATCTATCGAGCGGAATCGAACCGGTCTTTGCCGCCTCCTATACGCGAAACGTGCTAGGGCAGAATGGCGAGACGAGGGCTTTTGAGCTCACCGATTATGCGCTGGCGCTGTGGCGCAAGATGAAAGGCGCCAAGGATGGGCTGCCGGACGGTTTTGTCACCGCCGCCGATCTGCCGATACATTCCCATCTCGCAATGCAGGCCGCCCTCCAACCTTTTGTCGACAATTCGATTTCGAAGACAATTAATGTGCCGGAAGAGTGCCCCTTTGATGAATTCCGGACGATCTATGAGCTCGCTTATGACCAGAATCTCAAAGGCTGCACCGTCTATCGGCCGAATTCCGTGCGCGGCGCCGTGCTCAGCGAGGACGCAGCCGGTGCCGTAGCGCCGCATTGTTGTGCGCTGGAACGCGAAGGTGATTGATCCAGGTCAGGGCCGCCAGCGAGAGGCCCTTGGCGTTATAGAACCGAATCCGCGATGTAATGCTCGGCGCCGAGCAAACTATTCTCCAGATGCGCGACCATAGGCCCAAGTCTAAAGCGCGACAGGGCGTTTGACGCGTATCAAAGTCGGGTCGCGGGGGTGAGCTAGGCTGACCACCCGTGGATGCGAGCAGAGAGATGCCCGAGACCGGACCGCCCATGCAGGAAGGCTCGCGGGATCTCCCGCAAAGTCTTGTCGCGGTCGTGCGCGCCTTCGTGCATGAGCTTCATCCGCAGCGCGCGAAGACATTCGACTACTCCTTGGCGAGCCGTCTGGAAGAAGACCTCGGCATCGACAGCCTGGCGCGGACAGAGCTGATTTTACGCATCGAAAGGGCGTTTCATTTACGCCTGTCTGTCGCGCACGCCGGCGCGGCCGAAACGATCGGCGATCTGGTTCGGGTGCTCGAAGAGGCGCATGCCGGCGAGGCAACGATGCATGTCGAGGCTCGCCCAGCCCCGCTGCTGCCTCTGGTGCCCGCCGCCATTGAGGCGCGGACTTTGACCGAGGTTCTCGACTGGCATGTCGCGCGCCATCCCGACCGCCCGCACCTCACTCTGCTGCAGGACGACAGATCGATCATAGATCAGCTCAGCTATGGCCGCCTTGCGGCGCAGGCCCGGCAACTCGCCGCCGGCCTCATTGGGCATGACATCGGGCCTGGAGATCGGGTCGCGCTGATGCTGCCGACCTCGATCGACTTCTTCTGTGCTTTCTTCGGTATCCTCTATGCCGGCGCGGTGCCGGTGCCGATTTATCCACCGATGCGGCCATCGCAGATCGAAGAGCATCTACGCCGTCAGGCCAGCATATTGAGCAATGCCGGGGCGCGGATGCTGATCACCACGCCTGAAGGTCTTGGCGTCGCGGCGCTGCTGCGGGCGCAGGTGGGTGATCTCGAATCCGTCATGAGCGTCGCCGGCCTTATCGCCGCCAGGACCGATGCGCCTTTGCCGAATGTCACGGACGCGACTTCGACCGCTTTGATCCAATATACGTCGGGAAGCACCGGTGACCCGAAAGGAGTCGTGCTGAGCCACGCCAATCTCCTCGCCAATATCAGAGCTCTGGGCGTGGCGCTGGCGGTGAGTTCTGCAGACATTTTCGTGAGCTGGCTGCCGCTCTACCACGATCTGGGCTTGATTGGCGCCTGGTTCGGCTGTCTCCATTTCGCCGCGCCGCTTTATGTGATGTCGCCGCTGAGTTTTCTCGTGCGTCCGCAGAGTTGGCTATGGGCGATTCATCGCTTTCGAGGAACGTTGAGCGCTGCGCCCAATTTCGCCTTTGAACTGTGCTTGACTGAGATAGACACGGCCGATCTCGCAGGCCTCGATCTCAGCTCGCTGCGCATGGTGGCAAATGGCGCCGAGCCCGTTTCTCCCCAGACTCTGCGCCGTTTCATCCAAAGATTCGCACCCTACGGCTTCCGCCCTGAGGCGATGATGCCGGCTTATGGCCTTGCCGAAAACGGCGTTGCTTTGGCCCTTCCGCCAATCGGCCGGAGGCCTGTGATCGACCGTATCGACCGTAGTGCCTTGATGGGCCGAGGCATGGCCGAGCCGGCAAAGCCCGATGATCCACATCCGCTGGAATTTGTCGCCTGCGGCCGTCCCCTGCCGGAAAATGAAATCAGAATCGTCGACACCGTTGGGCTTGAGGTTGCGGAAAGACAGGAGGGCCGGCTCGAGTTTCGCGGACCGTCGGCGACCTCCGGCTATTTCCGCAATGAAGCCAAGACGCGCGGTCTCATCCGCAATGGGTGGCTGGACAGCGGCGATCGCGCCTATATGGCTGACGGCGATGTCTATATTACGGGTCGGATCAAGGACATCATCATCCGTGCCGGGCGCCATATCTATCCGGAGGAGATCGAAGAGGCGATTGGCGATATCGGCGGATTCCGCAAAGGCGGCGTGGCGGTGTTTGGCGTGGCCGATCGGGTCTCCGGAACCGAGCGTGTGGTCATCGTGGCTGAAACGAGCGAAACGGATGCGGTCGCGCGTACCACTCTGGAGGCGCGCGCCCATGAACTGACAAGCACTATTTGCGGAACGCCGGCTGACGAGATCGTTCTCGCGCCGCTTGGAACTGTGCCCAAAACGTCGAGCGGCAAGATCCGCAGAAGTGCCGCGCGAGAGCTTTATGAGAGCGGCCGGATCGGTGCGCCGCAGCGCGCCCTTTGGCTGCAGATCCTGCGTTTGTGGCTCGCCGGGCTTGGTCCGCAATTCTCTCGCTTTGGGACGCGCGTGGGTGCGACGCTCTATGCGTCTTGGTGGTGGACCATCATATGCCTTGCCTACGGCCTGGCATGGATCGCCGCCATGATTCTGCCGCGGCTCGAATGGCGCTGGGCGGCCGCGAGAGGAATCGGCCGCATGGCGCTTGCGGCACTCGGCGTTCCCGTCTCGGTCACGGGTCTTGAGCATATCCCGCGCGGCAGGGCGTTACTCGCCTTCAATCATTCGAGCTATATGGATGTCATCATCCTGGCAACGTTTTTGCCCGGTACGCCCACCTTCATTTCCAAGAAACGATTTGTCGGACAAATTTTCATCATTCCCTTCTTGCGTCGGCTCGGCGCCCTCTTTGTCGAACGCATCGACGTTACGGGCAATCTCCACGATGTCGAGACGATCATTGCGGCTGCACGGCAGGGCCGCACACTCGTCATGTTTCCGGAAGGCACATTTACCCGCCGAGCCGGACTCGCGACCTTCCATCTTGGCGCCTTCAAAATTGC
>JARLIV010000196.1 GCA_031291555.1 Methylovirgula sp.
CAGGCCTGGGTGCCGGAATAGTCGAATTCGCAGGCTTGGCCGATCACGATGGGACCGGCGCCAATGATCATAATGGTCGAAATATCCGTCCGGCGGGGCATAGGTCGGTTGAATCTCCTCGTCCGGGCGCGCCGGAAAGGCCGCCACCGCTAGATCACGATGGTTTTGGATCAGCCAGGATCAGCCCAATTCGGGCTGATCCAAAACCATGAACGTGATCGATTCCAAAAACTCAGAGCGGGATTCTTGCGAAAAACCGCTCACACTTTTTCGCATCCCGCTCTAGCGCGGGGCGGCGAAAATTGCGAGTTCAGGGCTAGAGCCATTGCCTTAAAGAAGAAAAGCCGCCCTGTGAACCCCGGCCTTTCAGGATAAATCGACCGCATGGGCCTTGAGATCGGCCAAAGCGCAATAAGCGAGCGCCCCCTCATGCGTCGCCTTGAGCGCGACGCGGGGCGCCTGGCCCGCCTCGAACGCCTCCTGCCAGCGGGGCGCGCAGAGGCACCAGCGGTCGCCCGGCTTGAGACCGGGAAAACCATATTCTGGAATGGGTGTGGACAGGTCGTTGCCCTGCGCCTTGGAGAAGGCGAGGAAATCATCCGTGACGACGACGCAGACCGTATGGCTGCCCGCGTCCTCGCGCGCGGTGTCGCAGCAGCCGTTGCGGAAGAAGCCAGTGAGCGGGTTGAATGAGCAGCTTTCCAGCGGCTCCCCGAGCACATTGCGCGCCGGCTTGCGGCCGCCGCCACCGGAAACTTCCCTGAACATGCCGATCCGCCTCATCGAAGGTGAGCCAGCAATATAGACTTGTTGTGCCAATGCAACAGAAGGCTAGCTCGCCTTCTGCCCGCGGATCTGAAGGCAGAATTCGCGCGAGCGCACGAGCAGACGCTCGGTCTGCTCCGACAGCGAACTGGTCGCCTGCAGCATTTCGGCCGCGATCCTCTGGCTTTCGCCCGTCGATTGCGCGACCGCTTGCAATGTCGTCGAAAGCTGTTGCGCCTCCCCGGCCGTGGCCGAGACGTAGTCGCCGATCCGGCCGGCCGCCTGCTCCCGCATCGCCGTGCCTTCGCGGATCATGTCGGTGATGGCGCCGATGCGGCCGATGCGCTCGACCGTCACACCGACCGCCTTGACGACCTGCTCGGTTGCGCTCCGCACGACTCCGATCCGCGCCGCAATGTCGGCGGCGGCGCGCGAGGTCTCCTGCGCCAGGGCCTTCACCTCGCTGGCGACGACGGCAAAGCCGCGCCCCGCCTCGCCGCAGCGCGCCGCCTCGATCGTCGCATTGAGGGCGAGCAGATTGGTCTGATAGGCGACCCCGCCGATGAAATCGGCGATCTGGCCGATGGTTTCGACGGCCTCGGCCAGATCGCTGGCGGAATCCGACGTCACCTTGCCGTCGGTGGCGGCGCGATCGGCGATCTGGTCGGCGGTGAAGAAATCCTGGTTGGCGCTGTCGACCAGGGAGCTGAATTCCCGCGCCGCAGCCGACAGGGATTCGACCATCTCGACGCTGGCGCGCGAGGATCGGACGACATTGCGGGCACGGCCATCGGTCGCATGGGCAATATCGCGCATCGCCGAGGCATTGCGTTGCAATTCCACACTCGCGGCCGAGAGCGCGGCGATGACATGCAGCACGTCGTCCTGAAACGCCTCGATGAAGTGCTCGCGCTCGGCCGCCAGCGCCTGCTGCGACCGGGCTTCGGCCGAGCGGGTTTCCGCCTCCAGCGTCTTCAGCGCGAGGCCCTTGTCGCGAAAGACCCGGATGGCGCGCGCCATTTCGCCGAGCTCATCCGAGCGGCGCGTATAGCCGATCTGGGCATCGAACCGGCCGCCGGCGATCTCGCGCATCGCGGCGGCGAGCCGCAGCAAGGGCCGCGCAACTGCGAACGAGGCCAGAGCGAGCGCCACCAAAAAGAAGACGATATAGCCGCCGGCGAACAGAGCGCTGAGGCGCTGAAAGCGCGGCGTGGCAACATTGTCGACATGGGCGATGCGATCGTTCATCTCGCCCGCGGTCCCGTTCGAAACCTCATTGAGCGCGGCTTCGAGATCGTCGCGCAGCGGACCGAAACGATAATCGATCTGGAACTCGCGCGTCTCGGCGCTCGGCGTCTGTCGCGCGAAGCCCTCCAGGAAGGCGAGCAATTTGTCGAAGCGCGCCGAGATGCCGTCGAGATTGTCATTCGCCTCGGGCAGGAAGGCGCGGGCGATCGCGATCCAGTTGCGAAAGCGCTTGGCCTCATCACGGAAGGCCCAGGTCGTCTGCTGCGCGGTATCGGGGTCCGCATGCGCGAGCTCGTAGGCGAAGGCCGTGAAATTGGCTTCCGAGGCCTTGGCTTCGACGATAGCGACGCGGGCGGCATATTGCCGGTGGATGATGTCCGTATAAACGCCGCGTAATCCATTGACCTCGTGCCAGAAGATGGCAGCGCAGACGGCGGTGAGGACGGCGAAGACGATGATGATCGCGGCAAACAGGTGGGTCAGCCGCAGTTTGGGGACGAGTTTCAGCACTTGGATCTGCTTTGAGGCGCGCGAATCGGAGACCGCATGCGATTCTGCTGTCACAGGAGTTAGCGAATTGTGTTGCTTTCTTGTGACAGCCTGAAAAATGGCTCCAAAAACCGTGTCTTTAATGTCTTGTTGTTGCCCGATCACAACAGACTTAGGCGACGACCTTTGTTATACGAAAATCACTGACGACGACCTGTTCAGCCGGCCGGGGGGCGACGGCACAGGACGAGGGGCAGGCAAAAGCCCGGTTCCGGGGGGAACCGGGCTTTTTTGCGCCCTATTTGATGCCCAATCGATCCCGAATTTATACTCGCGGGGTCCGGGGGCTCTGAGCCGAAATCGATATTTGAATGGATTTCGATATCGTCATTCCAACGTTGAACGGCGCACGCTGGCTTGGACAGCTGCTGGACGCGTACCGGAAATTCGGCGTTGAGCCGCTTTATGCCGTCGATGATCGAACCGACGACGGCTCGCTAGAACTGCTTCGGGCGCGGAGCGCGAGGATCGTCCTCGTCCATCAAGAAGGCTTTCACATCGAAAATGGCACTTTGGCGCAGATATCGCGGCTCGTAGACCGCGACTGGATCCTGCGTATCGACGACGACGAATTCCCCTCTCGCGGCCTTTTGGAATGGGCGGAAAAGACGAGGGCGCCGGCCGATGTTCTTTCATGGTGCTTGCCACGTCTGACGCTGTACCAGCACGAGGGGCGGATCAAATACAGCCGGGTCAAGACGCATTATCATGGCTATCCGCATAGCTCGCTGATCGACCCGCAATGCAGGCTCTATCGCCACCGGGACGTTGCTTACGTCACCGACATCCACACTTGCGGATTTCAGATGGAAAACGTGTCCTTCGCGCCTGCGGCAGCTTTTTTTCTGCACTTCGATGTTCTTTTGCGAAATCCGGGTGAGCGGTTGGCGAAGCTGCGCCGCTACGAGAAAGTCAAACCGCGATCGAGTTGGAAGTTCGCCTATCATTATTTGCCGGATGTGTTCCCGGCCGTTCAAAATCCGGCAGTCTTCAAGACTCGTGATTTCGACGATTTGATCGCTTCCCTGCCCGCGCCCCGTCACGAGTTCGAAACTCCGGCCGAAAGTGAATTGCGGACGGCGCAATTGGCGGCTTCCCGCTATCTCCGGGCCTGGCGCTTGCGGCACGGCGGAACTTTCAGGAGAACTCTCAAAGGCCCCACGGTCCGCGTTTTGGCGCAAAAGCCGGTCGCCGAATTCTTTTGCACGAGCGCCCGTTTCCTCCACGACCAAGCTTGGGTGCCGCGCCGATTGCCGAGGGCGCTGCACCGGTTCGGCAGCGATCTCTACTGGCAGGCAAGTTTACGCGAAACGAGAGACAGCCCGGCGCGAGAGGCATCGCAGTCACCCGCGAAAGCCTCATCGCAGCCTGGCCAGAGCCCCGATTAATCGAGACTCGCGCAGAAGCGCTGGATCTTGGTGCAGGCGTCTTCGAGCACCTCGGTCGCCGTCGCATAGGACACGCGGAAGTTCGGACCGAGACCGAAGGCCGAACCCTGCACCACGGCAACGCCCTCCGACTCCAGCAGCGCCGAGACGAAATCCTCGTCCGTCGCGATCGTCTTGCCGTTCGGCGCCTTGCGGCCGATGGCTTCGGCGATCGAGGGATAGACGTAGAAGGCGCCTTCCGGCGATGGGCACTTCAGATATTTCGCCTGACCCAGCATCGAGACGACGAGATCGCGGCGGGCCTCGAAAATCTTGCGGCGCTTGGGGATGAAATCCTGCGGTCCGTTGAGCGCTTCGACGGAGGCCCATTGGGCGATGGAGCAGGCCCCAGAGGTCTGCTGGCCTTGCAGCATATCCATCGCCTTGATCAGCTTGTCGGGGCCCGCGGCATAGCCGATACGCCAGCCGGTCATGGCATAGGATTTCGAGACGCCGTTCATGGTCAGGGTGCGGTCGATGAGATTGGGCTCGACCTGCGCCACCGTGACGAATTTGAAATCGCCATAGGTGAGATGCTCATAGATGTCGTCAGTCAGCACCCAGACGTGCGGATGGCGCAGCAGCACATCCGTCACCGCCTTCAATTCGTCGCGCGTATAGGCGGCGCCCGAGGGGTTCGACGGCGAATTCAGGATGATCCACTTGGTCTTGGGCGTGATCGCGCGTTCGAGGTCTTCGGCCTGCAGCTTGAAGCCCTGCGCCATCCGGGTCTCGACCGGAACCGGCGTGCCGCCGGCGATCGCCACCATGTCCGGATAGCTGACCCAATAGGGCGCCGGGATGATGACCTCGTCGCCAGGGTTCACCGTCGCGAGCAGCGCGTTGAACAGGACGTGCTTACCGCCGGTGCCGACGATCGTCTGCGACGGCTTGTAGTCGAGGCCGTTCTCGCGCTTGAACTTGGCGGCGATCGCCTCGCGCAGCGGCTGGATGCCGGCGACGGGCGTATATTTCGTCTCGCCGCGCTCGATGGCGGCGATGGCGGCGCGCTTGATATTGTCCGGCGTGTCGAAATCCGGCTCGCCGATCGACAGCGAGATGATATCGCGCCCGGCGGCTTTCAGTTCCCGCGCTTTCTGCGTCACCGCGATGGTCGCGGAGGGTTTGACCCGCAGGAGGGCGTCGGAAATGAAAGCCATGATCGATTGTTCCTAAGAGTGGGGAAGACCTTGCATGTTGCGCCGCGAAACTAGTGTCCGCGCCGCCGAGCCGCAAGCTCTGTTTCAGCCTGTGGGAAGGCCGCCGCCTAACGCCGCGTGAAACCGATCGCGCAAATTTCCGCGAGCCGGTCCGCGCAATTTTAACGACATTCGACAATTTCGTTTTTGCGGCGGCACCGATGCTGCGCAGCCCCAAGGAAGCATCGGCCCGCGCGCCTCAATCAGGCCGCCACGATCAAACAACACATTGTTTTTGAACGCAGAAATTAGATTTTTCATGGGCTGCCCATCAATTGGCGCGGATTCCCGCGCTTGGGGTGCCGACCCAAAAATGCGCACGTGAGTTGAATCCGCCGGTCAATCGAGGCTCAACTCGCAGCAAAAGCGCAACTGTCAAATGAATTTATTCGGGTCTCGGCAACTTTTCTCGGGAATGTTGCGTTGGAGAGACGCACAAGTTCTTTACCCGGCCACGGCAAATATGAGCGAGATCAAGGCCACACGAAGCCGTTCGCGCCAAGTTGCCAATGTGCTTTTGCGCACAGGCAGTGGGAAGAAGACGGCTTAGCTGTTGGTGGTCTCGAGGCGGCGTGCTGAGAGGAGTTGGAAATGTCGATTGCCGATCATTTCGATCATGCACCGGATGCTGGCCTTGTCCGCAGTTACGACCTGCGGTCGGCGCGCCGGCAGTTCCAGGTGTCGCTGATCCTGATCGTCGTCTTGACGGTTTCGGCTTTCGCCCTTGGCCTTCTGGTCCGCTTCGACCCGCCCGCGGGTGTTTCGCAGACCCCTGCCGCCGCCACGCATGATGTCCATTTCGCCGGCGTGATGCCGGATCTGATGGGTTTCGCGCCGCACTCGTAGCGGCGAAGAGTTACCACGACCCCCGATGCCCCCCGTAGGAGGTCGTGTCTGAGGGCCGCGTTCCGTAAGGACGCGGCCCTTTCTTTTTGCCGATTCCTTCTCCGAGGCCGAAGTTTCGGCGAATCCATCAATCGTTTCGTAGGGCGCGAGGGCTAGGCTCCGCCCATGTCCATGCCCCCTGCAAAGAGCTTCGGCCGGCGCGGCCTGGCGCAAGCGCCGCGAGGCCCGGCGCCGGCGCGGCCGAATACGCGGCCGGCGGAAGATCTGGCGCCGACGCTGCCGCGCGAGATCGTCGCCGCGGTGATGAACGGCCCCGGCGGCGCCAGCCCAGCGCGCCCCAAGCCCTCCGAGGTCACCAGCGTTGGCTGGTCGGTCCGCGCCGCCGTGCTCGCCGGCTTGATTGTCGGCCTTCTCAACACCGCGGCACGCGCCACAAGCTTCCTCAGCTTTGGCTCGCTCGGCGGTCTCGACAAACTGCCGCTCGGCAATACCCCCTTGGGCCAAATCTCGCTCGGCCAAGCCAATGTGCCGATCACGCTGCTGATCGCCATGGCCGGCCTCTGGAGCGGCGC
>JARLIV010000197.1 GCA_031291555.1 Methylovirgula sp.
CGCAATGCCAAACCGATGGCGGAATTCACCGCCAACGAAAACGCCCAGACGGCGCCGCAGGTTAAATTCTAAGCGTGAACTCTGGCCCGGCTGGCGCCGGAGGCGGTGGAATGGTTCCGGACCGCGCAAGAGCCTTGCTCGTCACTCGCAGCGCGCGGGCGATCCTTGCGATCGCCTCGCTCTTCTGCGTCTTGGCTTTCGCGCAGGTCGCGGCCCTCGCCTATAATTTTCCGGCGCTCACCGGCCGCGTCGTCGATCAGGCGAACATCATCCCCGAGGCGACACGCGAGGAGATTACGCAAAAACTCGCCGATCTTGAGCAGAAGTCCGGCATCCAGCTCGCTGTTGCCACGGTCAACTCGCTCGAGGGCGGCGACGTCGAGACCTATGCCAACGAGCTCTTCCGCACCTGGAAGCTTGGCGAAAAGGACAAGAACAATGGCGTGCTGCTGCTGGTCGCGCCGAACGAGCACAAAGGGCGCATCGAGGTCGGCTACGGCCTCGAAGGCACGCTGACCGACGCTCTGTCGAAGCTTATTATCAGCAATGCGATGACGCCGCGCTTCAAGGCCGGCGATTTCGGCGGCGGCATCTCGCGCGGTGTCGACGACATCATCACCGTGCTCACCACCGATTCGTCGCAATGGCAGCCGCGCCTGCAGGTGCGCGCCGACGCGGACAAAAATTCCGACGCGATGGGCTGGGTGCTGATCGTCGGCTTCATCGTCGTCGTCGTGCTGCTCGGCGTCTCGCCGGGGTTCCGCTGGTTTTTCTTCAACGTGGTGCTGAACATGCTGCTGAGTTCCGGTAGCTCGCGCGGCGGCGACTCCTCCGGCGGCTCGTGGGGCGGTGGCGGTGGCGGCTTTTCCGGTGGCGGCGGGTCGTCAGGCGGCGGCGGTGCCTCGGGGGGGTGGTGATGATCTCGGAAACAGACCGTGCCCGCATCGCCGCTGCCATCCGCGCCGCCGAGGCACGAACCTCGGGCGAAATCGTCTGCGTTCTGGCGCAAAGCTCCGCGCGGCCTGGCGCTCTGCCGGTCCTCATTGCCGCGATCGTGGCGCTGGCGCTGCCCTGGCTATTGATCTCCTTTACCGAATTCGCGGTCGAGCGCATCCTGCTCTTGCAGGCCCTGGTCTTCGTCCTGCTCTCAGTCCTGTTGCTGCTGCCGCCGATCTCGACCGCGCTGATCCCGCGCCGGGCGCGGCGGGCGGCGGCGCATCGCGCCGCGGCCGAGCAGTTCGTTGTCCGCGGCATCGCTCGCAAAAAGGATCGCAGCGGCATTTTGATCTTCGTTTCGCTGGCCGAGCGCTATGCGCGCATCGTCGCGGACGAAGGGATTGCCGCGCGTGTTTCGCAGGCCGAATGGCAGGCGGCGGTCGATGTCCTCGTCGTGCAGATGCGCGCGGGCCAGATCGCCGATGGCTTCATCGATGCGATCGGCGCCTGCGCGGACGTGCTGGCGGCGCATTTTCCGCGGGCGCCGGGCAACCGGGACGAATTGCCGGACCGGATTTACCTCATTTAAAGCGCGCGGCGGCGATATGCCTCGTGAACAGCGCTGGACAGACGAAGCCTTGAGTGGAATCTGAAGCGTGGAATGCCCATCTCTCGTATTGCGGTCCTGCGTCTCTGCAGTTGAAAATTCACCCGCCCCTTCCGGAGTTGCGCAATGACTGAACCCGCCGTCACCCGTCCGGCCGCCAATCTGCCGGTCGCGCCGCTCGGCCCGAGTGACCAGACGGAATATAATGTTGTGATCGTCGGCGGCGGCGCTGCCGGGCTGGAGCTCGCGACGCAGCTTGGCGACCGCTTCCGCCGCAACAAGGCCGGCCGCGTCACCCTCATCGACCGGGTGCGGACGCATTTGTGGAAGCCGCTGCTCCACTCCGTCGCGGCCGGCAGCATGGACCCGAGCGAGCACGAACTCGATTATCTCGCCCAGGCCTATTGGCACAATTTCCGTTATCGCTTCGGCGAAATGATCGGCATCGACCGGGAGCGCAAGCTCGTCTTGATGGCGCCCACCTATGATGAGGAAAACCGCCTCATCACCCCGGCGCGCAGCATTCCCTACGATACGCTTGTCGTCGCCATCGGCAGCATCACCAACGATTTCGGCACGCCCGGCGTCGCCGAATTCGCCGTGCCGCTGGAGACGACAGAGCAGGCCAAGCGGTTCAACCGCCGGCTCATCAATGCCTGCTTGCGCGCCCATACGCAGCCAGAACCGATCCGGCCCGGCCAGCTCCATGTCGCCATCGTCGGCGCCGGCGCGACCGGCACCGAGCTCGCCGCCGAGCTATACCGCACCGTGCGCGAGGTGATCGCCTTCGGCATGGACCGGATCGATCCTTCGGTGGATATCCGCATCATCCTGCTCGAAGCGGGGCCGCGCATCCTGCCGGCGCTGCCGGAAGCGCTCGCCCAAGCGACCGTGGAGACGCTGAAGGGCCTTGGCGTCGAGGTGCGCACCAATGCGCGGGTCTCTGCCGTGCAAGCCGACGGCATCCGTCTCGCGTCGGGCGAGTTCATCCCCTCGGAACTCGTCGTCTGGGCGGCCGGTGTCAAGGCGCCGGACGTGTTGAAGGATATTGGCGGCCTCGAGACCAACAGGATCAACCAGCTCGTGGTGAAGCAGACCTTGCAGACGACGCGCGACCCGGACATTTTTGCGATGGGCGATTGTGCCGCCTGTCCGCTCGATGACACCGGTGCGACCGTGCCGCCGCGCGCCCAGGCAGCGCACCAGGAAGCAAGCCATCTGTTGAAACAGATCCCGCGGCATATGCAAGGAAAGCCGCTCGAGCCCTATCATTATCGCGATTTCGGCTCGCTCGTGTCGCTCGGCAAATACAGCACCGTCGGCAATCTGATGGGCTTCATCATCGGCCGCAACTTCCGCGTCGAGGGTCTCTTCGCGCGGCTGATGTACCGTTCGCTTTACAAGATGCACGAATATGCGCTGCACGGCGGGCGCTGGATTTTCCTTGCGATCCTGGCGCGCGGCCTTTCTCGCCGCGCCGAGCCGGAGGTCAAGCTGCACTGACGCATCGTCGTTGCGAGCGTAGCAAACAAGTTCCCACCGCGTCATGGCCGGGCTTGACCCGGCCATCCAGATACCGCGGCTTAAACATAATGGTGGCGCTTGGATGCGCGGATCAGGTCCGCGCATGACGGGTCTAACAGATTGCTTCGCGGACCCACGCTCCTCGCGATGACGCGCAGTCTATTCCGCGGCGACGGCGCCTTGGCTATCGCTCTCGCAGGCGATCGGCGCCGGTTCGAGATGCGATGTTTCGGGGTCGGGCGCCCCGGCAGCTTCGAGCACGGCCATGCGCCATTCCTTCTTGATCGGTAGCAGCGGCGGCATTGGCGCGACGGACGGATCGGCCGTTGCCGGCGCGATCGAATCGATATGATCGGTCTTCGCTGCCTTGCGCATGAAGGCATTGTAGATCGTCCATTGCGCCCGCTGGCGCCTGCCGGTCCAGGGGAAGCGCTTGGCCATCGAGGGCAGGGCGTAGAAATTCTCGTATGCGCGCGCGTGGCCGACCCGCAACTCGTCCGGCTGCATCTGCGCCGGCGTGTAGGTCACATGGCCCTGATCGTACATCGTCCAGTCATAGGAGACGATGCGGTTGGCCTTGCGCAATTCGTACCAGGTCAAGGTGCCGGGATAGGGGGTCAGCACCGAATAGGCACAGGCGTCGTAATTCGCTTCGACATTGAATTTCACCGTCTCGTCGAAGACGTCGAGATCGTCGCCGTCGAAGCCGAACATGAACAGGCCGAAGACCATGATGCCGTAGGAGTGCACTTTCTCGACGAGCTTCGCGAATTGGTCTGGCCGGTTGACGTGCTTGTGCACGCTGGTGAGCGTCGAGCGCGAGATCGATTCGAAGCCGATGCTGAGCAAGGTGCAGCCGCTCTCCGCGGCGAGTTCGAGCATCGCATCATCCTGCGCGAGCTTGGAGGTCACGCCCGCCTGCCATTGGATGCCACGTCCCTTCAAAGCACGCATCACCTCCTTCGGCCGCTCCGGCGTACCGAAGAAGTCGGCGTCGTTGATAGAGATGACACGCTCGCCGCATTCCTCCATCTCGCGGATGACCTCGTCGACCGGCCGGTAGCGGAACTTCAGCCCGTTCATCAACGGCTCGGCGCAGAAAGTGCAGCCCTGGTGACAGCCGCGCGAGGTCTGCACGAAGGTGCGGTTGACGTAGCGGTTCTTTTTCAAGAGGTCGTAGCGCGGCATCGGCACGCCGACCATCGGATGCAGCCCTGCCGCCCGATAGGTGCCGCGCATTTCGCCATTCTTCAGATCGTCGAGCAGCTTGCCGATAATGAGCTCGACCTCGCCGATGACGACGGCATCGCAGTGCTGCAACGCCTCCTTCGGCATGAAGCTCGGATGCACGCCGCCCATGACCACGGGCACGCCCTTGGCGCGGAATTTGTCGGCGATCTCGTAGCCGCGGTTCACATAGCTCGTCATCGCTGAAATGCCGACAAGGTCGGCCTCGATATCGAAATCGATCGTTTCGATATTCTCATCGGTCAGGATCACCTCAAATTGATCGCGCGGGATGCATGCGGCCACGGCCAACAAACCGGCGAGCGGCGAATAGAGGGCGCGGTTGAAGTAGATTGGCCGCGTCGTCAGCGAATCTGTCTTGGGGTTGATGAGGTGGATGACACGTGAGCGCAAGTGGCCCTCCCCGGCTCGACTGGATGAAACGCAAGCCTAACACGAAGTTCGTGTTTTGCCTGTCAAATTTGCTGCGGTCAACGTGGCCGCCGCGGCACAGCATTCGCGCAACCTCTGACTTGGCCTGCACGGGGCCTATCCGTAACCACGCTCCCCGCTCAGATAAGCATTCCCTGGGGCGTGGCGGAGAAGTCCGCATGGCGTTATGATCGTTCAATTATAAGCAAGCAATTTTTCGGCCGCATGGGATGTGGCGTCAGTCCGATCGCGTGCGGCTCTTCATGGGAGGACGACATGAACGCGCGGATGTTTTTCATGGTCCAAGCCGCTGTTGCAATTCTTTATGCGCTCGGGTTCTTGATCGTGCCGCGCGCCGTCAGTCATCTTTATGGAGTCACATCCGGACCCGCCGC
>JARLIV010000198.1 GCA_031291555.1 Methylovirgula sp.
ATGGCATGGCCGGCTCCTCTAGCGGTTGCTCGCAGCGACCTTGTCGCTGCGTGCGGCGAGATAAAGTGCAAACCAATCGATAGCATATTTGCTCACCTCTTCGAGCGCGCCGGGCTCCTCGAAAAGATGCGTCGCGCCCGGTACGATACGCAGCGCCTTCTGTGCGCGCAGTTGAGCAAAGGCGCGTTCGTTGAGGCCAAGAACGGTATAATCGTCGCCGCCGACAATGAGCAGTGTCGGCGCGGTGACCAGGTCAAGCGCTTGACCGGCGAGATCCGGCCGGCCGCCCCGGGAAACGACCGCGCTGACACGCACGCCGAGCTTCGCCGCCGCGACAATCGCCGCCGCGGCGCCCGTGCTCGCGCCGAAAAAGCCGAGCGGCAGATAGGAAAGCTCCGGCTGCCGGTCGACCCACGCGACCGCGAAAATCAGCCGATCGGCGAGCAGCGAAATATCAAAGACGTTACTGCGATCCGCCTCTTCCGCCGGTGTCAGCAGATCGAGCAGAAGCGTGCCGAAGCCAGCTTGGTTCAAACTTTCCGCCACAGCGGCATTGCGCGGGCTGAACCGGCTCGAGCCGCTGCCATGCGCGAAAACGACAATCCCCTTCGGCGAATCCGGCAGCCGCAAGGTGGCGCCAAGTTCCAAGTTCGGAAGTTGGAGATCGCGAATTTTCATTGAGCGATACCTCCCAGGCTTAAGGTCGAAATTGCCGCGATAAAATCGCAAAATCGAACTCCGATTTAGACACGGAAGTTACCGCCCGAGCCGCGGATTTCATTGATTTAGATCACACAATCGAAAATTCGCCGAAGTGACTCAAATCAAGGCATGACGATCCGCTAGCGATCTCAATAGCCAGCGATCGAGAACATTCCTTTTCAGGAGATCGAACCGTGAAGGCGCTCGTTTATCAAGGCCCGGGTCGTAAGGCGCTGGAAGAGCGGCCGGTGCCGGAGATAAGGTCCGCGACGGACGCGATCGTGAAGATCGTAAAGACGACGATTTGCGGGACGGACCTGCACATTCTCAAGGGCGATGTGCCGACCTGCGCGCCGGGACGGATTCTGGGCCATGAAGGGACAGGCGTCGTCGTCGAGGTCGGCAAAGGCGTGACGACATTCCAGAACGGCGACCGCGTCTTGATTTCGTGCATCACCGCCTGCGGGCGCTGCGAATATTGCCGCCGGGGTATGTATTCGCATTGCACGACCGGTGGCTGGATACTCGGCAATATGATCGATGGCACGCAGGCGGAATATGTGCGCATACCGCATGCCGACACGAGCCTCTATCGCCTGCCGGAAAATCTTGATGAAGATGCGCTCGTGATGTTGAGCGACATTCTTCCGACGGGATTCGAATGCGGCGTCTTGAACGGAAAAGTTTCGCCCGGAAGCTCGGTGGCGATCGTGGGCGCGGGGCCGATTGGGCTCGCGGCGCTCCTGACCGCGCAATTCTATTCTCCCGCCGACATCATCATGATCGATCTCGACGCCAATCGTCTGGACGTGGCCAAACGATTTGGCGCGACCGCGACTGTCAACGCGTCGGCGAGCGATGCGGTCGCGGCGGTGATGAAGATCGCCGGAAACCGGGGCGTCGATACGGCTATCGAGGCGGTCGGCGTGCCGGCCTCATTCATCACTTGCGAGAACATCATCGCGCCGGGCGGCACGATCGCGAATGTCGGCGTGCATGGCATCAAGGTTGATCTGCACCTTGAGCGGCTCTGGTCGCAGAATATCAGCATCACGACGCGGCTCGTTGACACCGTAACGACGCCAATGTTGCTGAAGACTGTGGCGTCCGGAAAGCTCGATCCGAAAAAGCTGATTACGCATCGCTTCAAGCTCGATCATATCCTCGATGCTTACGAAACCTTCGGCAAGGCCGCGAGCACGCACGCGCTGAAAGTCATCATCGAGGCATAAGGGCGGACCCGATCTCGCGAGCGCAGAGAGGCGTTTGCTGGCGCGGCGCTCTTGGCTGCGTTAACGTGGGATTTGGATTGGGACTCCGATCCAATTCCGTATTCGCTCGGGAGTGCCTTCGGCATCTGCTTATGGAAGCTTTCGATGACCTTGCGCCGGCAAAATGAGTTGGCGCCTTTGTCGAAGCGCGCGCTCTGGGGATATTTTTGGTCGCCGGAGAGGCAGCGCCGCAGATACAGGCAAAAGCAGATCCGCAGACGAGAGTCCGTGGTCCCGACCAGTGGAATACCGGCGAACATCCTGGAGCATCTGGGCTTTGCGATAAGACGCGTAATCCTTGTCGCGAATAACAGCGAATGCGGCCCGTCCAGGCAATTGCTTGCCACGATTGCCGATGCGGATCTTATCGTTCAGTACAATAGATGTTATCATTATGAATTATTTAAGGAATTGAACTGCCGGAAATTGATTGTCTTCCGCGGGGATGGATATAGCGGGTCGAGCTTTGGATTCTCGCGGAAAGTGAAGACATTCTCGCATTTGAATGGCAGGCCTCGGGCTGAGGGCGTCTCCATCCTATTTGTCGACAACATCCCGTACTTCGGCAACGCGCCCCGCGGCTTGAAGGGAGTCTTGAGAGAGCAGGGAACCTGCGCGTTCTTAGACACTTCCGAGGCGATATTCGAAACCTATCCGACGCCGCAAGGCGTCGAAGGCGCCGGGCCCTCCACCGGGTTCGCGACCCTGAATCTTTTTCTGCGGGCGCGTGAGGGCCTGCGGCGCGAAGCAGGGCGCGAATTCGAGATCGTCCTTTGCGGTTTCCGCGATGTGCCCAGCAGTCAATTGTGGGGCGGTCACAACTGGGCTTACGAGAGGGATTTCGTCTCGGGGCTGGCCGGTCGAGTAATTATGGTATCGTGATCGATCAGAGACTCTTGCCCCGTCCTGAAACCGCAGCAAAATTGCAAAAACCGAATCTAGGGCTGCCGAGCGAGGGCAGGAATTTATATGCGCGTTCTTCACACCATTCCAGATTCTGGCTGGGCCGGGCGTGAGGCGCGCGTGCTTGAAACGGCCGTGTGGCAAAATGCAAACGGGCATCGGGCATGGATAGCCGCGCCATCGAATAACGACCTCCATATTCATGCGCCCAAAGACATCATTTTGGAATATTCCCCGGCTACGGGCGGAATAAAAGCGCTGCGAAATCTGGTCGAGCAGCTTCAAATCGATGTGGTCGACTGTCACGGGTCTCGCGACACATCCGCGGCGGTCTTGGCGGAATTGACTGTCCCCGTCGTGCACTCGTGTCACCGCCTTTTACGAGAGAGCGACAGGACGCCCATCCAAAGATTTGTTTGGCGGGGGCTGGATCGTGTTATCGCCGTCGCGAAGGTCATAGAATCCGAATTGGTCGCGCAGGCGATGGTCGACGCCGGCCGCATCGATGTAATCGGAGAATGGGCGATGCCGCACTTCTTCGAAGCGGCCGACGTCGCGCTGATCGAGCGAACGCGGTCGGAGATTGGGGCATTGCCGCACCAACCCATCGTCGCCTTTGTCGGCATGATGCGGGAGGAGAAGGGCAGCGAGGTGTTTCTGCGCGCGGTGGCGCTCGCGCGGTCATCAATCCCGGAAATCAAGGCCGTGGTCGTCGGCGCAAATACGTCCGCGAAGGGGACCAATCGCGAGGAATTGCGTGCCCTCAGATCTCTTTGGGCTTCCTTGGGGCCCTCGGAGGGCTTGGCCATCACCGGGTTTAGAGACGACATCAATGTCATTTTGAGATGCGCCGATCTGCTCGTCGTGCCGTCGTTGCGCGAAGCCCAATCGCGCGTCATCCCTCAGGCCTTCGCAAGCAAAACCCCGGTGGTCGCCTCCGCGATCGGCGGAATAGCGGAGCTTGTGACCGATGGCGTGACCGGCTGGCTTGTCCCGGTGAATGATCCCGCCGCGTTGGCCGCCCGTATCGTCGCTTCGATCCGCGACGCCAGGGGCCGCTCAATCGTTGCCGAGAATGCGCATGCGGTGGCGAGAGAGCGTCTCGCGCTTGAGGCGCCGATGCGAAGCACACTTGCGACCTATGAAAAGGCGGTGCAGGCCCGCCAAGACTCGCAGCGTGCAAGCTGCGCAAGTCTGTCGGCGGCACAGACGCGGCCCGAGACGGTCAATCCCCTTTCCCATTTGCATGTCATGATCGTCGTCGCCCATCCGGACGACGAAACGCTCGGCGCTGCGGCGGCAATGTCGGACTTCCGCCGACTGACTTTGGTGCATATGACGGATGGAGCGCCATCCGTCAAAATGGCCTGGAAGCGCGGGTATTCGACGCGAGGCGCCTATGCCAGAGCGAGACTGAAAGAACTGCAACGGGCCTTAGCGCATGTGCGGACAGAAATTGATGTCGTCAACCTCGGCATCCGCGACCAACGCGCGGCGCTGGAAATGCCAAGGCTGACACATTCCTTGCTCGAATTGCTCGGGGCCTATCAGCCCGATATGATTTTGACCCATGCGTTCGAGGGTGGCCATCCGGACCACGATGCCACCGCTTGTGTGGTGCACGCGGCGCAGAAAGCATATGCGACGCGAATTCCGATTTTTGAAATGTCCGGATATCACAATGCGTTTGGCATTGAGTCCTTCGGAAAGTTTATCCCGCGGGATGATGTGAAAGAGACGACGATCCGGCTCGCGCCGGAGGCCGCTGCGCGCAAGGCGGCGATGCTGGCGGAATTCGTCTCGCAACAGCGCA
>JARLIV010000199.1 GCA_031291555.1 Methylovirgula sp.
AAGGCGCGCGCCGCGGGCTTCGCGGCGCGGCCGGCGGAGAAGATGGCGTGGACCTCCGCCGTTTCCATCTGCCAATCGGGCAGAACTTGCACCAAGGCGCCGCTTCTCAGTTCCGCGAGACAACCCCAGCGGCCGGTCGAAACGATCCCGAGCCCCGCGACCGCGGCGGCGATCGCGCCCTCGTTGGCGGAAATCGTCAGCCGTCCTTCGCCGCGGGCCGTGACAATCTGATTGTCGCGGCGAAAGGTCCACGCATCGGCGTCACGCCCGACCGGGCCTATGATGATCATGTGATCGGCAAGGTCCGTCGGCAATTTCGGCGCGCCCGCCTTTTCGAGATAGGCAGGCGAGGCGGCGAGCAGCCGCTCGACCGTTCCGATTTTGCGCGCGGTCGCGCTGGTGTCGGTCAGCGGGCCGAAGCGCAGGGCCACATCGACGCCCTCGCCGAGCAGGTCTTGCCGCTGATCGTTCATCAAGAGATCGATGCGCAGCGCCGTGTGACAGGCGAGGAAAGGCGGCAGTCGCGGGATGACTTCGCGCACCGCGAAGCTCGACGAAAGCCCGACGCGCAAAAGGCCGCGGATCTCGCCCGTGCCGCGCGCCGCATGGTCTGCCTCTTCCAGTTCGGCGAGGAGCAGCTCGATCCGCGCCAGATAATTCGCACCGGCCTCGGTCAAAGTCACCGCCCGTGTCGTGCGGGTGAAGAGCGCCGCGCCCAATTCACGCTCGAGCCCGGCGACGATCCGCGATGCGGAGGGCTGCGATAGACGGAATTCACGCCCGGCGCGGGAAAAGCTGCCGGTCCGCGCGACGCGGGTGAAGAGCCGTAAGGCAAAAAGTCGGTCACTCATTCAGATTGCAAATATATCCTAGTCAGCGCCTGCCGCTACCCACGTCTCGGTGAATAGCCACGTTCAGCCCGTCTTAGAAACAGGAGATGGGGTAAATGAGTGAATTGGCAGGCAAAGTTGCAATCGTCACCGGCGCCTCGAAAGGCATCGGCGCGGGGATTGCCAAGCATCTGGCAGCGGCCGGCGCGGCGGTGACGGTGAATTACGCCTCAAGCCGCGAAGGCGCGGATAAGGTCGTCGCCGAGATAGTTGCTAAGGGTGGTAAGGCCATCGCCGTCCACGGAGATGTCGCGAAAAAGGCCGACGTCAAAAAGATTGTCGATGCGACACTCGCGAGCTTCGGCCGGCTCGATATTCTGGTCAATAATGCGGGCGTATTCCGTTTCGCGCCGCTGGAAGATGTAACCGAAGACGAATTTCATCGTGAGTTCGATATCAATGTCCTCGGCATGATCCTCGCCACGCAAGAGGCCGTGAAACATTTCGGCGCCGACGGCGGCAGCGTCATCAATATCACCTCGGTTGCCGGCAGGAACGCCATTCCCAATTCCGTCGTCTATTCAGCGACGAAGGCCGCGATCGACTCGCTGACCCGCGTTCTCGCGGCCGAACTCGGCCCGAGGAAGATCCGCGTCAATGCTATCGCACCCGGCGTGACGGTGACCGAAGGCTTCGAGGCGATGGGCGAGGTCGCCAAAGGTTTTGAGGCCTATGCCTTATCGCAGACGCCGCTCGGCCGCGTCGCCAAACCGGACGACATCGCCAAGGTCGCGGTCTTCCTGGCCTCAGACCAGTCGGCCTGGATCACCGGCGACGTTATCACGGCTTCCGGCGGGCTGCGTTGATCCGATCCGATTGCGCTCCTGTATTCCGGCTGGTACATACCAATCGGTACAGGCGCGCGATCGGGATGACACGAACGGTTTTCGAGAAGGCCGATGTGGTGCCGCTGCTCGCGGAAGTCTTTCGCGAGTTCGGCTATGAAGGCGCAACGCTGAACCGCATCACCGAGCGCACCGGGCTCGGCAAGGGCAGCCTCTATCATTTCTTCCCCGGCGGGAAAGAGGAGATGGCGGCGACAATCCTGGCCGAGGTCGATGACTGGTTCGTGCGCAATGTCTATGCGCCGCTCGAAAGCGGCGAGCCGCGCGCGGCGATCGCCAGGATGTGGAAGGAGGTCGACGCCTATTTCCGCTCCGGCCGGCGCATCTGCCTCGTCGGCGCCTTTGCGCTCGATGCGACGCGCGACAAATTTGCTGCGGCCATCCGCGTCTATTTCGCCCGCTGGGTCGCCGCGCTGGCAAGCGCGCTGCGGCGTGCGGGCGTCGCACCGGACAAGGCGGCGGCAGAAGCGGAGGCTGCCGTCCTCGGCATCCAGGGCGCGCTCGTTCTGGCGCGGGCCCTGAACGACGAGAAGGTCTTCACGCGCGCCTTGACACGACTCGCGCGTGATCTCTCTTTACCGAAGCGCAGCCCGTCGTCGCGCTCCACCAAGAAAGGCACCTTATGAAACGCAGCGATCTCACCGAAAAGCTTCTCGACATCAAGCGCGAGAAGGGCTGGAGCTGGAAATATATCACCGGCGAGATCGGCGGCATGTCCGAGGTGCTGATTGTCGGCGCGCTGCTCGGCCAGATGAAGCTGACGAAGCCGCAATGCGAAAAGGCGGCGGCGCTCTTCGGCCTCAGCGAAAGCGAAAAGCGCCTGCTCAACGAAGTACCATTGCGTGGCACGCCCATGCCGCCGACCGATCCCTTGATCTATCGCTTCTACGAGCTCGTCATGGTCAACGGTCCGGCGTGGAAAGCGCTGATCGAGGAGGAATTCGGCGACGGCATCATGTCGGCGATTGATTTCGATCTGCAGATCGAACGGTTGCCGGATCCCAAGGGGGACCGCGTAAAACTCACCATGTCGGGCAAGTTTCTGCCCTACAAATATTACGGCGCGACTGGCAACAATCAGGCGCTCGGTTATAAGGAAGACTAGGCCGCCGTTGCTCCGCGATCAGCGCTTGCGCTCCTTATCCAGCAAAGCCCGCTTGCGTGCGGGGCCCCAGCGATAGCCGGAAAGCGTGCCGTCGCTGCGCAAAACGCGATGGCAGGGGATCGCGACAGCGATCTTGTTAGCGGCGCAGGCTTGGGCCACGGCGCGCGTCGCGCTGGGCGCGCCGATGCGCCGGGCGATCTCGGCATAACTCGCGGTCTCGCCCGGCGGAATGGCGCGCAACTCCGCCCAGACTTTCTGCTGGAAGAGCGTGCCGCGAATATCGAGCGGCAGATCGAAGTCGCGCGCGGGCGCTTCGACGAAAGCGATCACCTCTGCCAGCAAGTCAGAAAGTTCGGCATTGGCCTCGATCGACCGCGCCTTGGCGAAGCGCGTCTTGATCTCCTGCGCGAGCGCCGCCGCATCGTCGCCGAGCATGATCGCGCAAATGCCTTTCTCGCTCCGCGCGACGAGGACGCGGCCAAAAGGGCAGGCGCCGATGGCATAGACGATATCAGCATCTTTGCCGCCGTCGCGGAACGCCGCCGGTTTCATGCCGAGCATAGTGTCGGACCTTTCATAGAAGCGCGAATTCGAACCGAAGCCGGCGGCATAAATGGCGTCCGTCACACGCGAGGTGCCTGCGAGTTCCTCCCGCAGCCGGGCGGCGCGCTGCGCTTTCGCGTAGGCCATGGGCGTGACGCCGGTAATGGCCTTAAAGAGACGATGAAAATGAAAGCGGCTGAGCCCTGCCTTGGCGGCAAGCGCATCGAGCGTTGGCGGCGTCTCGGCCTCCAGCGCGCGGCAGGCGGCGGCGATCATCTCTGCTTGGCGGGTGCCGGGCGACGGTGCGCGCGGATGGCAGCGCAGACAGGCACGAAAGCCCGCTCTTTCGGCTTCGGCCCAGCTTGCAAAGAAGCGCACGTTCTGCGGCAGCGGCCGTCGCGCGGGGCAGGAGGGGCGGCAATAGATGCCGGTCGTCATCACCGCGAAGACCAAGCGGCCGTCTTGCGTCGGGTCGCGCGCGACGACGGCCGCCCAGCGCGAATCGTTGGATGAAAAGGTTTGTGCGATCATGTCCATATTCACAAGCTAACATGGTGAGGCGCGGGCCGCGCTCCGGCTCTTGCTCTCAAACTCCGACGCGTTCGATCAACGCCTGCGCCGCGCGCGGATTATTCTCCTTGAAACCGCTGATGACATAGAGAAAGACATCGCGTGGAACCTTCGCGGCCAGAGGCGCGATCGTTTCGAGATCCTTGGGGACGCGGCCCGCGGCCAAGGTTTCGGCGCGTGCGGCCCAGAGTTCGAGGGGTTTTCCGGCATATCCGGTCTTGGGTCTTTCTTGCGTGCCCATGATCCGCAGATAGACAAAATCGGCGCTGATGTCGGCGATCCGCGGAAATTCGGAATCCCCGGCGAGGACGATCGCGACGCCATGCTCCCGCGCCAGTGCCACGAAATCCGGTGTGCGAAAACTCTCATGACGGACCTCGACCGCGTGACGAATATGCTGGCCGTCGATTTCCCTCGGTAGCAGCGCGAGGAATTTGCCGAAGTCCTCGGCATCGAATTTCTTCGTTGCCATGAATTGCCAGTTGATGGGACCGAGCTTTTGCTTGAGCTCGAGCACGCCGCTCGCGAAAAAGCGCGCGATGGACTCGCCCGACTCGGCCAGAACCCGGCGGTTGGTCGCAAAGCGCGGCCCCTTGACCGAGAAGACGAAACCCTCGGGCGTCTCCTCGCGCCATTTGATGAAGCTCTCGGGTTTCTGCGAGCCGTAATAGGTGCCGTTGATCTCGATGGAGGTCAGCGCCCGGCTCATATATTCGAGTTCGCGCTTCTGCGGCAGACCAGCGGGATAGAAGGCGCCGCGCCAGGGCTCATAGGTCCAGCCGCCGACGCCGATGAAAATGCGGGATTCTCCCGGCATCTCGCCTCCTTGTATTTCGCGGAACGCCGCGCGCAGATACTAGAACATAGGGCAGGGGCGTTGCCCGGCCAAAACCCAGAAAGGGTCGCCTTTCCGGCTGAGGCGTGCTAGCTCACGGGGCCGCAAGGCCTATAAGAGAAGATAAATGGCTGATTTTTTCCGCGAAGTAGATGAAGACGTCCGCCGCGACCAGCTCATCCAGGTCTGGAAGCAATATCAGAACTGGATCATCGGCGCCGCCCTCCTGATCGTCGTCGGGACGGCCGCCTGGCGGATCTACGATTATTTCCAGCTCAAGGCCGCGGAAGCCGCGGGCGCGCGCTATCAGGCCGCTCTCGATCTTGCGAAGGCGGACAAGAATGCCGAGGCAGCGGCGGCCTTTGGCGCTGTCGCGCAGAACGGCCCCAAGGGCTATGCGGCGCTGGCACGCCTCGCGGCGGCGGACGCGCAATCCGCCAAGGACCCCAAGGGGGCCGCCGCCGCCTATGAGCAGATCGCCGCCGATCCGGCGGTCGATCCCGCCTACCAGGATGTCGCCCGCCTGCGCGGCGCCTATCTCAATGTCGACCTCGAGACGCCCAAGCAGTTCGCGCAGCACTATGCCGCCTATGCGGGGCCGGATTCGCCGTATCGCAACGCCTTTCGCGAACTGATCGCCCTGGCGGATGCGCGGGACGGGGATTTCACCGGCGCCGCGCAATGGCTGGAGCAGGCTGCGGCCGACCCCACCTCGCCAGCGGCTTTGCGCGCCCGAGCCGACGCCTTTCTAACCATTGTCCAAGCGGGCGCCGTACCGGCTAAATAGCAATGTTCAAGATCGCCATCATCGGGCGCCCGAATGTCGGCAAATCGACTCTATTCAACCGGCTCGTCGGCAAGAAGCTTGCCCTTGTGGATGATCTGCCGGGAGTGACGCGCGACCGTCGCGCGGGCACGGCGCATCTTGGCGATCTCGTCTTCACGATCATCGATACCGCCGGCCTCGAAACCGGCGCCCCGGCGACGCTCGCCGGGCGGATGCGGGCACAGACCGAGGCGGCCATCGCCGAGGCGGACGCCATCTTCTTCATGATTGATGCCCGCGCCGGGGTGATGCCCGATGACCGCGCCTTCGCCAGCCTGTTGCGCCGCGCCAACAAGCCGCTGATCCTCATCGCCAATAAGGCGGAAGGCCGGGCCGGGGCAGCCGGGGCGCAGGAGGCCTTCGACCTCGGCTTCGGCGAGCCCGTCGCACTTTCCGCGGAACACGGCGAAGGTCTGAGCGATCTCTATTCGGCCCTGCGCGAAGCTTTGCCGGAAGCGACGGAGCTGAGCGAGGAAGAGGCGGAGGAAACCGCCGCCGCCCTGGCGCTTGACGAGGAAGAAGACGGCACCGAACTTGATCCCACAAAGCCGCTGCGCGTTGCCATCATCGGCCGGCCGAATGCCGGCAAATCGACTCTGCTCAATCGCATCCTGGGCGAGGAACGCCTGCTCACGGGCCCCGAGGCGGGGATCACGCGCGATTCCATCGGCGTCGATCTCGAATGGCGCGACCGCAAGCTGAAGATGTTCGACACTGCCGGGCTGCGCAAGCGCGCGCGGGTCGACGAGAAATTGGAAAAGCTCGCCGGTGCCGATGCCTTGCGCGCCGCCAAATTCGCCGAGGTCGTGGTGCTGCTGGTCGATGCCGCGGCACCGCTTGAGAAGCAGGACCTGACGCTCGCAGATCTCATCGCCCGCGAGGGCCGCGCGCTCGTCATCGGCGTCAGCAAATGGGATCTAGTGCAGGACCGCGCCGCGCGGCTGAAAGAGCTGCGCGAGGAGGCGGCGCGGCTGCTGCCGCAATTGAAGGGCACGGCCGTCGTGCCGGTCTCGGGCGCGACAGGCGAGGGGATCGACGCGCTGATGGCGGCGGTCTTCGCCGTGCACGAAACCTGGAACAAGCGCATCTCCACCGGCCGGCTCAACCGCTGGCTGGCCACGGCGCTCGCGGCCAATCCGCCGCCCGCCGTCTCCGGCCGGCGCATCAAGATCCGCTACATCACCCAGCAGCGCGCCCGCCCGCCTTATTTCATCGTCTTCGGCAATCAGCTCGCGAGCCTGCCGGAAAGCTACAAGCGCTTCCTCATCAACAGCATTCGCGAGACTTTCGATCTCAAGGGCGTGCCGATCCGGCTCTCGACCCGCACGAACGAAAATCCTTACGAGGGCAAGGGCCGGAAATAGCGCGAGCTTGGCAAGTATGCCGCCAACTTGCGCATGCTCCTGATATTTGGAGCATTACAGCCGCTTTGTGCCCCCTATGACACGGTGGGTCGCTTTCCGCATCCGGTCAATTCAGCCAATCCCGATCTGGTGCTACCCTCCTAACAAGGGACTGCCTCACGGAGCGTTTTCAATTCAGCCCTTTGAACAATAAATACAGATAAGCGGGGGTACCAATGATCGAGAATCATGAGGCTATCCAAGCGAAATTCTTTCTGGCGCGCGAAAGAAAGGTGCACCTCAAATCCGCTATCGCGGCGTTGCTGTTGAG
>JARLIV010000034.1 GCA_031291555.1 Methylovirgula sp.
AGCGCGGTGGCGCGGAACGCATCCGCGTCATGGCCCGGCGGCAGCAGGACCGAGGTGACGACCGGCGAATAATACTTCGGGTCTTTGCAGAGGACTTCGAGACCCCAGGCGTTGACCGCGCGACGGGTGGCTTCGCCATGGCGCTTGTGGCGGGCAAAAACCCGGTCGTAACCTTCTTCCTGCAGGAGATCGAGCGCAACGTCGAGCCCATAGAGAAGGTTGGTCGCCGGCGTATAGGGGAAGAAGCCGCTGGCATTGGTGGTGAGCATATCGGCCCAAGACCAATAGGACTTGGCGAAGCCTGACTTTTTCGACGCCTCGAGCGCCTTCGGGCTGATGGCGTTGAAGCCGAGGCCCGGCGGCAGCATGAGACCCTTCTGCGAGCCGGCGATGGTGACGTCGATGCCCCATTCGTCGTGCTTCAGATCGATCGAGCCGAGTGAAGAAACCGCGTCGACGAAGAACAGAGCCGGATGCTTGAGCTCGTCGAGAACCTGACGGATTTCCTGCAGCGGCGAGGTGGTGCCGCTGGCCGTCTCGTTGTGGACGACGCAGACCGCCTTGATCTCGTGGTTCTTATCGGCCTTCAGGCGCTCCTTGATCTGCGCCGGGTCGGCGCCGATCCGCCAATCGGACTCGATGAACTCCGGCTTGAGGCCGAGGCTCTTCGCCATGACGTTCCACAGCGCCGCAAACTGGCCGGTCTCGAACATGAGAACCTTGTCGCCGGGCGACAAAGTATTGACGAGCGCCGCTTCCCAGCCGCCGGTGCCCGAGGATGGGAAAATGATCACCGGATTCTTGGTCTGGAAAACGGTCTTGACCTTTTCGAGAACCCGCTTCGACAGCTTCTGGAATTCCGGACCGCGGTGGTCGATAACCGGCATATCGATCGCGCGCAGGACGCGCTCGGGAATTGGCGTCGGGCCTGGAATTTGCAGGAAATGGCGGCCGGGGCTCCGCGGCTTGTTGCTCATTGTGTAGTTCTCCAAATCTCAAATGCCGCCTTTGCCCAGATAAAGGACAAATGCTTCGTGGTTCATTTTCGGGCAGGTCCGCGCCCGCGGACCCTCGCGCCCTTTTTCCGGCCGGAAAACCGACCAGAAAAATTCGATCATCGAGCTGAAAACTCGAGAAAACGCCCGCCGAGCGCGCAAAAACCTGCGCATCCTAACGGCGCCGTCGCGGTCGGCGCATGAATAAGATCAAAACTGACACGGCTCAACACAAATCTAGCTCTTTGGCAAAGACTTCGCGTGGTGCGGCGCAAAAGAATATTTCGCTCCGCAGCATCCTCTAGAACCGCGATCTTAGCAGGGCGGGAGCCGCAAAAATGAGCGCCGGCCGGCGCGGATTTCCGCGCCCCGTGCGCATTTGACGCGCGGCCTGTCGTTGGCGGGCCGGCGCGAAATCCCGCCTCACGGTTCCGTGAGCCGCGTAACAACGCCGCGGTTTCGCCCGAACACATTCTTGGCGCAGCAGCGCCGTGGCACCCGTTTGAGGGGTGATCTCTCTGAGGAGCATCAAATGAAAATGACTTTTATTTCGGGCGGCAGCATCGCGGCGGCGGCCGTGGCACTCGCAATCACCGGCACGACACTGGCGCCGAGCCCGGTTCTGGCTGCGGGCAAGGTCCATTGCTTCGGCATCAATTCCTGTAAGGGCCACAGCGATTGCAAGACCGCTAACAACGCCTGCAAGGGCCAGAATTCCTGCAAAGGCCAGGGCTTCTTGTTCGAAAAGTCCAAGCACGCCTGCCTGAAACTCGGCGGCAAACTCGGCTAAACGCACCAAATCCAAAAGGGCGCCCGTGTGGTTCGCCGCCGGGCGTCCATTAAACATGGAGCCAGCGATGCAGAAGCCGTCCCCGCTTGGTTTTGGCCTCGGGTTGCGCCCAGTCTATTACCGCGAAATCTTCGAATCGAAGCCGCCGGTCGACTGGTTCGAGGTGATTTCCGAGAACTACATGGTGAAGGGCGGGCCGCCGCTCGCGGCGCTGGAGCGTATCCGCGCCGATTATCCCATCGTGATGCACGGGGTCTCCATGTCGATCGCCTCGACCGCGCCGCTCGACGAGGATTATCTCGCGGCGCTCAAGGATCTCGCCGACAGGTTTCAGCCGGAATATATCTCCGACCATCTGTGCTGGACCGGCGTCCACGGCGTCAATCTCCACGATCTGCTGCCTATCCCCTATACCCAGGAGGCGCTGGATCATGTCGTCGGCCGCATTGCACAAGTTCAGGATTTTCTCGGCCGCCGCATCGCGATCGAGAACGTTTCGAGCTATGTGACCTTCGCCGAATCGGAGATGGACGAATGGACCTTTGTCCGCGAGCTCGCCCGCCGCGCCGATTGCTGGCTGCTGCTCGACGTCAATAACGTCTTCGTCTCGGGCTACAATCACGATTTCGATCCGCACGAGTTTCTGCGCTCGATCGATGTCGATCGCGTGGTGCAATTCCACCTCGCCGGCCACGAGGACCGCGGCACGCACAAGATCGACACGCATGACGAGCCGGTCAGCGAAGAAGTCTGGGCGCTCTTTGCTGAAGCCTGGCGGCGCTTCGGCCCCGTCTCGACCATGATCGAGCGCGATGACAAGTTCCCGCCCTTCGCGGAATTGCTTGCCGAACTGCAACGTGCCCGCGAGATTGCCGCGACCGTCTCCAAGATCGGGGCCGCGGCATGAGCCTCGCGGCGCTGCAAGCCAAGTTTCAAGCCGCCCTTCTCGGTCTCGACGCGGACCAGAATATCCTCGCCGACGTCAAGGCCTCGCGGCAACTCGAACCGGCGGCGCGCTTCGGCGTCTATGCGAGCGCCTATCGCCTGCGGCTCGCGGGATTCCTGGCCGAAGACTTCAAGGTGCTCAACAACGCCCTGGGCAACGACGGCTTTCACGCGCTGGTAGAGGCTTATATCGACGCGACGCCCTCGCGTCACCGCAACGCCCGCTGGTATGCGCGTGGCCTGCCGGATTTCATGCAGGCGACGTCTCCCTGGAACGAGAGCCGGAGCCTCATCGACATCGCCCGCCTAGAGCGCGCAATGGCCGATGCTTTCGATGCGGCGGATGCGTCCGCCTGCCCGGTCGCCGCGCTCGCGGCGCTGGCGCCGGAGGACTGGCCGCAGGTGCGCTTTGCCTTTCACGCGAGCGCGATGGTGCTGACCTTAGCGAAAGGGATCGGCCCAGCCTTCGAAGCCGCGGCGGCCGAGACCGCCTGCCCGGAGCCGGACGAGACGCAAGACGAATTCCTGCTCGTCTGGCGCAATGGGGAAGTGCAAGTCGTCTATCGCGAGCTGACTTCAGCCGAAGCCATGGCCCTGAGCGAAGCCCTCGCGGGCAAAAACTTCGGTGAGATATGCGCGCTTCTTCAATTCCACGACGAAGCCGACGCGGACACCATCGCCGCACGCGCGGGCAGCTATCTCGCGCGATGGTTCGCGGATGGCCTCGTTATCGAGATCCGCAATCCAAATACCGCGCTCTAGTGCGCTATAGCCGCGCGCGCCTCGGCCTGCGCCGCCTCGCAGGCCTTGACGTCGCCGCTGTGATCGGCCACGCGGGCGCGTCTCAGTTCCCTAAGCGCGCGCTTGACACCGGCATAGCCTTTCTGGCGTTTCTCGGCCGCCGCGATCGAGGCCGGGGTCGGCTGATGATGCAGCAGCGCCGCGCGCGACTCACGATCGCCGGGGCTTGCCGCCGCAATCGCGTCGATCCGCGCATCGACCTGCCTCTGAACCTTGTCGATCTGCGGACTGCATGAAGACGCCTGCGCTGACGGCGCTGCTAAGAGCGCACATATGAACAAAGACATTCGCCGTTTCATCGCTTCGCCCTACGATCTTGGCGACTGCGGGCGCTCCTCCTCGAAGCGGCCGCTGCCCAGACTGTGAATTTAGGCTAAAATAGCACTCGTGCGAAAGATAGAGACGATTGAGGCCGCGATTCTCCCGATTTATAAATGCAGAAATTAACCTCCGCATGTCGAACGTCGTAACCCTGGTCTCCGCCTCTGCGGCACTTGAGGATGCCCTTTTGCGCCGTGCGGCTGGCGCTTTGCCTGGGCTGCAGGAGACAAGCTGGCTCGACGAAGGCACCGCCGCGGATATTTTCTTTGATGCGCCAGTCACGACCGGTGCTGCGGTGCGCGCCGCGCTGCGTGGTGAACCCATCGATGTTTTCGTTCAGCCCGCTGCGGGCCGCCGCAAGAGGCTGCTCGCCGCGGATATGGATTCGACGATCATCGGCCAGGAATGCATCGACGAACTGGCCGATTTCGTCGGCCTGAGGACGCATGTCGCGGCGATCACCGAGCGGGCGATGCGGGGCGAGATCGCATTCGAGCCGGCGCTGCGCGAGCGCGTCGCTCTGCTCGAAAATCTGCCGGTCGATGTCATCGGCAAGATCATCGCCGAACGCATCAATCTTACAGCCGGCGCGAGAACACTGGTGCAAACGATGCGCGCCCACGGCGCCTATACTGTCCTCGTCTCCGGGGGCTTCACTTTGTTCACGGGCAAGATCGCGGCAATGGCGGGCTTTGACGCGCATGTCGGCAATATCCTTGCGGTCGCCGCGGGCAAATTGACCGGCCGCGTCGAGGAGCCGGTTTTGGGCCAGGCGGCCAAGCGGGACGCGCTTCTGCATTTTTGCGAAGGGCTCGGCCTCGCGCCCGGCGATACGCTCGCGGTCGGCGATGGCGCCAACGATCTCGACATGCTGGCAGAGGCTGGCCTCGGCGTCGCCTTCCGCGCCAAGCCCGCAGTGGCCGCAGCGGCGCACGCCCGCGTCGACCACGCCGACCTCACGGCGCTGCTTTACGCGCAGGGCTATCGGCGCGATGAATTCCGGCTTTGAGGCGCGAGAGCGTGTTCCGGAAAGGTTGAAAGACTTTTCCGGAACATGCTCGACATTTTGAATTGGCGCGATTTCTTACCGGTCAGATGATTCCATCTGGCCGGAAGCGCGCAGAACGGCTCAGCCATTACCTGGCACCGCATCCGCATCATTGCGCGAGGGGATATATTCGCCGCAGCTGTTGATATAGCCCTGCGCACGCTCATCATAGCTCGTACACGATTGAGCTCCTAGCTGATGCGAGAGCTGCATCTGATAGATGGACCGCCATTCTCTGCTGCTCGGGGTTTGCGCGAAGGCCGTGGATGCGGCACAGATCGCGAAAGCAGCAATCGCAAGCTTCGAAGAAATTAATTGGCTCATGACGACATTCCTTCTCTCGGCAGACACAGGTAAAATCAATTGCGTCATCTGCTGAGCCAGTTCTGGTCCGTTTGAATTCAGATAGCCAATTCAACGTTGCGATCATATCAATCGTAAGCTTTACTCATTCAGGCGCCCGCGCCGGTTTCTCGGGGCAAATTTGTCGGCTTTCGCGGAGTGGCTTGCACAATAGCGGGCGAAACAATGACACTTGAGCAGCTCCGCATTTTCGTTGCCGTGGCAGAGCGCCAGCATGTGACAAGAGCCGCCGAGGCTCTCAATCTCACACAATCGGCGGCGAGTGCGGCCATCGCTGCGCTTGAAGCAAGACATGGCTCGAAGCTCTTCAATCGCGTCGGCCGCGGAATAGAACTGACCGAGGCGGGGAGAGTTTTCTTGGACGAGGCTCGCGCCGTGCTCGCCCGCGCCGACATGGCGGAACAGAAGCTCGCCGAACTCGCGGGCTTGAAGCGCGGGCGCCTGCTCATCCAGGCCAGCCAAACCATCGCGAGCTATTGGCTGCCGCGCCGGCTTGTCGATTTCCGCCGCGCCTATCCCGGCATCGAAATCAAGCTCAGCGTCGGCAATACGGCCGATGCAGCGAAGGCTGTGAACACCGGCATGGCCGAGCTCGGCTTCATCGAGGGGCCTATTGAAAGCTCGCAGCTCAAGATCACAGAGGTTGCGCGCGATCAGTTGATCGTCGTCGTCGCGGCGGACCACCCATGGGCAACGCGGCGTAAGCTCAATGCCGAAGACCTTGTGCAGGGGGAATGGGTGCTGCGCGAGCCGGGCTCCGGCACGCGCTCTGTTTTCGAGGATGCGCTCGCCCAGCTCGGCGTTCCGGCCTCGGCGCTGAACATCGTCCTCGAACTGCCGACAAACGAGGCCGTGCGGGCTGCGGTCGAAGCGGGCATGGGCGCGACGGCGCTGTCGGCCTCCGCCGCCGTTTCAAGCCTCGAAGCCGGCCTGCTGAGCAAAGTCGCGCTCAAACTACCCGCGCGCGCCTTCAATCTCATCCAGCAGATCGAGCGCGAGCCGAGCCACGCCGCGCGCGCCCTGGTCGCGGCGGTGACCGGGAAGCCACGAAACCCGAAGTCGAAATGAAGCGCCGCCGTGCCGGCGCCGTCGGCAATCAATCGCCGTTCTTGCCGAAATAGAAGTTCCAAGTCACTTCTCGGGAAGGACAGTCGAGCGTGCTGGAATCCAAACTTCTGCCGGGCAAAACCGCAGGAGGCATCAGCGTTAGCTTGATTCCGCGGCCCTTGCCGCAGATCGAGCCTCGCCGCAGGAAGCGCGGGCGGATTGCCCGCAAACCGACGTTCAGCGCCAAGCGCACACGCCGCCGGCTTGTGAGATAGCCTCACGTCATCAAGTGCACTTGCACTAGAATTTGTAATTTACGCCGAGACGCAGAACGCTAAATTCAGCCGCCCCCTTCGATTCGGCGACTACAAATGAAGGGGGGAGTGCGCACCCACACGTGTTAGCAGGATCGCTGAACGTAAATGTCTTGCCGCCGAGATCGACAAATAAGTATTCGGCTTTGACTGTCCAATTGTTCGTAAGGGCGTACTCCACACCACCACCCGCCGTCCAGCCGACTAACGTCTGATGGTCGGTCAAGTATGGAGACGCAGTGCCCGTATAGTTGCTTATGCCAACTCTTGTTCCGCCGTACGCAAATCCGCCGGTTGCAAACGCCAGCCATCGGTCCTGCGTAAGGCCCAGACGGGCACGAACAGTCCCGAACCAATCGGCGGTAGCAGTAACCGTTGATTGGCCGCTTGGGGCCGAGCTGGGATCATCGATATACGAGCCTCGTATGCGGCTCCAATCGATGTCCGCTTCAACACCCAACACGATGTTGCCGGTCTGATAGTTTGCTCCGATTTCACCGCCCCCGAGCGGACCGGAAGAGCTGAATGATCCTGGCAACGCGGAAGTAGGTGGACCAAGCCCTACGCCGTTGGCTGCCAAAAGATCATAAGAACGGTCAGTACCGAATGCATAACCTGCCTGGCCCCCCACATAAAAACCTGTCCAACTAAAGAGCGGCGCGGGGGGTGGAGGTGGTGCCTCCTTCATCGAAGGCAAGTCAGCAGCTTGAGCTAGGCCAGCCACCGCAATTGCCGCTGCCGATGTCGCCGCGAGCAGAACCCTCTTTGATAGTGTCATTTCGTCCCCCTTTCGGCGCCAGAAATCACAATAGGGAATTCTCAAGAAGCTAACTTATAACCGAACGCATCTGAGCAATATGGCTTCCAGGTCACAATCTCTGCAAAACGAGCGCCGCGCACCAAAAACCGCCTAAGGTGGCGATCCATGCGCCTCAAATTTGAGCCATACAAAACCCCCTATAGATGATCCCATCTCTCCGTGAGGGAGAGCACCATCGACAGGGCTAAAAAGTTGCTCGGGGAAGGTGTGGGAATATCGAAGGTGGCCAAGACTGTTGGGTTGGGAACGGGAAGGGTTCACCGCTTGAAGGGCGAACCTGTTCGAGGCGGAAGCCCAATTTGACTACCTCCCGTTGCGAACCGAAGCAGATCAGCTAAGGCGCAATTGAAGCCCTTGCTGGTTATGCCGACGCCGAAACGCTAGTGGCGAAGATGGCAAATACGCTTTCGGCTTCGAATGAACTTCATCGAACCTACACGCCGGTCGAAATTTCGAGGGTTAGGGGCCGACGAAGCACGCCGGATTGGGTGCGCGAAGCTCCGCGGCGAAAGCACGAAAGGCGCCAAAAAGTTCCAAATCCCTACGGCCGATTTGGGACTCACATTGGAACGCTGTAAATCTAAGCCATTGATTTAATGGCGGGAGAGACGGGGCTCGAACCCGCGGCCTCCGGCGTGACAGGCCGGCGCTCTAACCAGCTGAGCTACTCCCCCGTGGATTGCCGCGTCCAACGGAGACATGCCGGATAAGGGAGCCGCTCCGGCAAGTCAAGCGCGAAGGTCTCGCGAATTCAAAACTGCGACGAACCCAGCCGATAGCGCGCGATTTCCTTGCGCGTGAGAATATGAATCCGGTCAGAGGAAATATGCTCCGCCATCGTGATGAGCGCCGGGCTCACCCCCATCATGCCGGTGTAATGGGACAGAGCGGCACGCATCGTCCCGTTGTCGTAAAGCCGGTAGCGCTCGGCATCGCCGCGCGCATCGACGCTGTCGACATAGGCGAACATGCGATGGATGCCGACGAGGCTCTCAGGCGGGATGACGCGCTTCTTGCCGCCGATCAGCGCATAGACGCAAGCCGAAAGACAGCGCGCCCCGACAAAGGCACTCACGCCGCGCCGGCCGCTGGGATCGACCCGCGCGACGATCGCCGCCGCGCCGAGGCGGCGGAATTCGCGGCCAAGCTCCATCGAGGCCGCAACCTTGCCACCGGGCGAATCAAGAAAGACGACGGCGTGGAGACTGGCTTGGTTGACGTTCTCCCGCACGAATTCGAGAAACTGCTGGGGCGTCTGATCGGTGATTTCGCCTTCCGCGGCGATGACCGCCGGGCAATATCGTCCGCATCGTGTGGAATCGCCGACCGAGACAAGCTGGAAAGTCATCGGGTCGGCCTGCGCCGCGCGCGGCATGAAGTTCCAGCCGGCGCAGAGCAAAAGGACGGCACAAATCCGATGAATGACTTTCGCGTCTAGGAAATCCGCGAAAACGTCCCAGCCAACACGTTGCTTCATGACCTGCCCCTGCGCCTTAGGGATCGCGGCGCGCCTGACCAAAGCAGGATAGCAATTAACACGCATGACGCAATCGGCCGATGAGCGCACGATTAACGGCAAAGATCGTGCGAGAGCCGGTGTGCAAAATCTGGTGGGCGGTGACGGGCTCGAACCGCCGACATTCTGCGTGTAAAGCAGACGCTCTACCAACTGAGCTAACCGCCCTTCCGGCGCCGGTCTAACATACCCCGCCCGGAAATCTAGCGCGCTTTCCCGCCAGATGGAATCGTCCGGCCGACGGGGAAATCACTTTAATTCAGTGTGTTGGGCCTGCCCGGCCGCCACAAAAAAACCGGGCCCGGAAGTCTCCGGGCCCGGTTCTATCGAACACAATTTGCGCGTTAGTGGGCGATGAGACCAGAAGCCTCGTCCTCGCCCGCCACAGCCGGGGACTCGATGGCCTTGACGTCCTCTTCCCAAACGATCGGCACCGGCTGGCGCACGAGCGCATGTTTCAGAACCTCATCCATCCGCGAGACGGGCACGATCTCGAGATTGTTCTTCACCGCGTCCGGAATTTCCGCCAGATCCTTGGCGTTCTCCTCCGGGATCAGAACCTTCTTCATTCCGCCTCGCAGAGCCGCGAGCAGCTTCTCCTTCAAGCCGCCGATCGGCAGCACCCGGCCGCGCAGCGTGATCTCGCCGGTCATCGCGATATCGCGGCGCACCGGAATGCCGGTGAGCGTCGAGACGATCGCGGTGGCCATGGCGACGCCCGCCGACGGTCCATCCTTGGGCGTCGCACCTTCCGGCACATGCACATGGATGTCGCGCCTGTCGAACAGCGGCGGCTCGATGCCGAAATCAACCGCACGCGAGCGCACATAAGATGCCGCCGCCGAGATCGATTCCTTCATCACGTCGCGCAGATTGCCGGTGACGGTCATCCGCCCCTTGCCGGGCATCATCACGCCTTCGATCGTGAGCAATTCGCCGCCAACTTCCGTCCAGGCGAGGCCCGTCACGACACCGACCTGATCCTCCGCCTCCACCTCGCCGTAGCGATAACGCGGCACGCCGAGGAAGTCGTTGATGTTCTCGTCGGTGACCGTCACGGACAGCGTCTTGCCGGTGACGATCTGCTTCACCGCCTTGCGCGCGACATTGGAGATTTCGCGCTCGAGGTTGCGCACGCCCGCCTCCCGCGTATAGCGGCGGATGATCGACACGAGCGCGCTGCGCTCGATCTCGCACTCGACCAGTGCCAGACCGTGCTTCTTCAGCGCCGCCGGAATCAGGTGGCGCTGTGCGATCTCGATCTTCTCATCCTCGGTATAGCCGGCGATGCGGATGATCTCCATGCGATCCATCAACGGCGCCGGGATGTTGAGCGTGTTGGCCGTCGTCACGAACATCACGTTCGAGAGGTCGTAATCGACTTCGAGGTAATGGTCGTTGAACGAAGCGTTCTGCTCAGGGTCCAGCACCTCCAGCAGCGCCGAGGACGGATCGCCGCGGAAATCCATGCCCATTTTGTCGATCTCGTCGAGCAAGAAGAGCGGATTGGAGGTCTTGGCCTTGCGCATCGACTGGATGATCTTGCCGGGCATCGAGCCGATATAGGTACGCCGATGGCCGCGAATCTCCGCCTCGTCGCGCACGCCGCCGAGCGACATTCGCACGAATTCGCGCCCCGTCGCCTTGGCGATCGACTTGCCGAGCGAGGTCTTGCCGACGCCGGGCGGTCCGACGAGGCACAGGATCGGGCCGGTCAGCTTGTTCGCACGGCTCTGCACGGCGAGATACTCGACGATGCGCTCCTTGACCTTCTCCAGGCCGAAGTGCTCGCTGTCGAGAATCTCTTCGGCGACGGTCAGATCCTTCTTGACCTTGCTGCGCTTGTTCCACGGAATGGAGAGCAGCCAGTCGAGATAGTTGCGCACGACGGTCGCTTCCGCCGACATCGGCGACATCTGGCGCAGCTTCTTCAATTCAGCCGTCGCCTTGTCGCGGGCCTCCTTGGAAAGACGCGTCGCCTTGATGCGCTCCTCGATCTCGGAGAGGTCGTCCTTGCCCTCCTCGTCGCCGAGCTCCTTCTGGATCGCCTTCATCTGCTCGTTGAGGTAATATTCGCGCTGCGTCTTCTCCATCTGGCGCTTGACGCGCGTGCGGATACGCTTCTCCACCTGCAGGATCGAGATCTCGCTCTCCATCAGGCCAAGGCACTTTTCCAGCCGCTTGGCGACGGAGCTCGTCTCCAGCACCGCCTGCTTGTCGAGAATCTTCACCGCGAGATGCGAAGCGACCGTATCGGCGAGCTTCGAGAAGTCATCGATCTGGTTGACCGCGGCGATGACCTCCGGCGAGACTTTCTTGTTGAGCTTCACATAGGACTCGAACTCGGCCATCACCGAGCGCGCCAAAGCCTCGACTTCCACCTTGTCGGTGGAATCGTCGACCAGAACCTCGGCCTCCGCCTCGTAATAATCGGCCGTGCGAGTATAGCCATGAACGCGGGCGCGCACCCGCCCCTCGACCAGCACCTTCACCGTGCCGTCGGGCAGCTTCAGCAATTGCAGGACAGAGGCGAGCGTCCCCGTCTTGAAGATCGCATCGGGATTGGGATCATCGTCCGAGGCATTGATCTGCGTCGCGAGCAGGATGAGCTTGTCGGCCTTCATCACCTCTTCGAGCGCGCGAATGGATTTCTCGCGGCCAACGAAGAGCGGCACGATCATGTGCGGGAAGACGACGATATCGCGCAACGGCAGGACCGGATATGTCTCGATCTTTCCCGGCGGCAACAGCTCGCGCTTTTTACTGGTCATCGCTTGTTCCTATCCGAACTTTCGTTCTCGTTCCCGGGTCAGAGACGATCCGCCGAGGCTCAGAGCGATTCTGCGCCTTTTACAGCAGCAAGTTAACTCCTCGGCTCGGCCAAATTTTAATCCTGACCCACATTCGGGTATTTTTCCACCTTAAGATGGGCAAGGTGACGCCGCTTTCAAGCATTCCGCGAGTAGTTCGCTACGATCCGCTGTATTGGATGGGATGTTTCGCGATGGCGCCTTGGCGATTTCGCCATCGCGCCCGTTTCTAACGCCAAGCTGAGGCCCGCGCCGCCCGCGGGCGCAAACCCGACAAACATGCCGAACGCGCCACCGGCTTTGCCGGCGTGCTTTCCGGCCAGGTGGAATCATCCGGCCGATGGGAAATCGCGCCAATTCAAAATATCGGAGCGTATTCCGGAGAGAAGCCGCGGCGGGGCAAAGGCCTCACCGCGTGATTCGCGAGGCTCAAGCGCTGGTCGCGCTCTTTTCCGTCCGTTCGGCATGGATGTAGAGCGGGCGCGACTTGCCCTCGACCACATCGGGGCCGATGACGACCTGCTCGACGCTGTCGAGGCCGGGCAGTTCAAACATCGTATCGAGCAGGATCGACTCCATGATCGAGCGCAGGCCGCGCGCGCCGGTCTTGCGGTCGATCGCCTTTTTGGCGACGACGTTGAGCGCCTCTTCCTGGAAGGTGAGCTCGGTGTTCTCCATCTCGAACAGGCGCTGATACTGCTTGACGAGCGCATTCTTCGGCTCGACCAGGATGCGCTTCAGCGCCTCTTCGTCGAGATCCTCGAGCGTCGCCAGAACCGGCAGACGGCCGACGAACTCCGGGATGAGGCCGAACCTCAGCAAATCCTCCGGCTCCACCCTGCGCAGGATGTCGCCGGTGCGGCGCTCGTCCGGCGACACGACTGTGGCACCGAAACCGATCGAGGTCTGAGTTCCCCGCGCGGAGATGATCTTCTCAAGCCCGGCGAAGGCACCGCCGCAGATGAACAGGATGTTCGTGGTGTCGACCTGGAGGAACTCCTGCTGCGGGTGCTTGCGGCCGCCCTGCGGGGGCACCGAAGCCACCGTGCCTTCCATGATCTTCAACAGCGCCTGCTGCACGCCCTCGCCCGACACGTCGCGGGTGATCGAGGGATTGTCGGATTTGCGCGAAATCTTGTCGATTTCGTCGATGTAGACAATGCCACGCTGCGCCCGCTCGACATTGTAATCGGAGGCCTGGAGCAGCTTCAGGATGATGTTCTCGACGTCCTCGCCGACATAGCCGGCCTCGGTCAGCGTCGTCGCATCGGCCATGGTGAAGGGCACATCGAGGATGCGCGCCAGCGTCTGGGCGAGCAGCGTCTTGCCCGAGCCGGTCGGGCCGATCAGGAGGATGTTCGACTTCGCCAGCTCGACATCATTGTGCTTCGTGGCGTGGTTCAGGCGCTTGTAATGATTGTGGACGGCGACCGAGAGCACGCGCTTGGCCTGCGCCTGGCCGATCACATAATCATCCAGAACCTTGCAGATTTCGCGCGGCGTCGGGATGCCGTCGCGGCTCTTCACCAGCGCGGATTTGTTCTCCTCGCGGATGATATCCATGCACAATTCGACGCATTCATCACAGATGAACACCGTCGGACCTGCGATCAGCTTGCGAACCTCGTGTTGGCTCTTGCCGCAGAACGAGCAGTAGAGCGTGTTCTTCGAGTCGCTGCCGCCGACCTTCGTCATGGCCTATCTCCTTATGGGTTCGGCAAGCCGAACCCTGTTTTCTGGCGCCAGGCAAAAGCTCGAAAGCGAACCTCTACCTGTCTCTTTCCAATCCCCTCGCCCCGCCATTTGCGTCGTTTTGGTAAACGCAAATGCATCATGCTAGAACGTCGGGATCAAGCCCCGAGCTAGATTTGGCGCGCCAACCGCGCCCTTTATGCCACAGAGAACGCGCCAATCTGACTTTATAGTGTCATCGATTTGCGTTTATTCGGTTAAACTTTGGGCCTCTCGCTCAACCTCGGCTCAAACAGCAATCTATGTGCCATAAGCCAAGCTGCAAGATCGGGGGAAACCGCAGACGTTCAGACGGCCGCTGGCCGCCTGCCCGTCCCGCGCCACTAGTCGCTGACCGGCCCCCGCGACCGGGCCCAGACGGCCGCGCTTAAGCCGCTGCCTTGCCCGCGGCCGTCTCATCCGGCCGCTTGTCGAGCACCTGATCGACGATGCCGAAGACCCTCGCCTCATCGCCCGACATGAAATGGTCGCGGTCGAGCGTCGCCTCGATCGCCTCGTAGTCGCGGCCCGTATGCTTGACGTAAATCTCGTTAAGCCGGCGCTTGACCTTCATGATGTCCTCGGCGTGGCGGACGATGTCCGAGGCCTGCCCCTGGAAGCCGCCAGAGGGCTGATGGACCATGATGCGGGCGTTCGGCAGCGCATAACGCATGCCCGCCTCGCCGCCGGCCAGCAGCAGCGAACCCATCGAAGCCGCCTGACCGATGCAGAGCGTCGAGACCTTGGGCCGGATGAACTGCATCGTGTCGTAGATCGCCAGGCCCGAGGTCACCACGCCACCTGGCGAATTGATGTACATCGAGATTTCTTTTTTCGGGTTTTCCGCCTCGAGGAACAGCAATTGCGCGACGATGACCGAGGCCATGTGGTCTTCGACCGGGCCGGTCAGGAAGATAATCCGCTCGCGCAGCAGGCGCGAATAGATATCGAACCCGCGCTCGCCCCGGCTCGTGTTCTCGATAACCTGCGGAATCAGATAGTTATCGTAAATTTCTAGCGGATCACGATCGCGCATCTTGCAACCTCTCTAATGCCGGAATCGGCAGCGCCCTGGCCCCTAAGCGAAAGATAATCGCTTCCGCCGCATTCGCAACGGGCGGTCTTCGGCTCAATCTGGCCTCAGCCCACCGCCCCCAGGTTCTTTTGCGCCTCTTCCTCGGCCGCCTTCTCCGCCTCTTCGACCAGCGTCGCCAATTCGTCCTTGCTGACGTGGCGGTCGGTGACCTTGGACTGGCCAAGCACGTAGTCGATCACCTTCTCCTCGAACAAAGGGCCGCGGATCTCGGCGAGCCGCTCGGCATTGTTGCGGTAGAAGTCGATGAATTGCTTTTCCATGCCGGGATATTGGCGCGCCCGCTCATAAAGCGCTTGAGCGACTTCCTCATCCGACACTTTAACGCCGGCGCTGTCGCCGATCTCGGCGAGCGCCAAGCCGAGGCGGACGCGCCGCTCGGCGATCTTGCGATAGGTCGCGCGCTCCTGCTCCTCGGTCGTGCCCTCGTCGGCGAGCGTGCGGCCCGAAGCCTTCAGCTCCGCCTCGGCCTGGCGCCAGATAGCGTCGAACTCGCGCGCGACCAGTTCTTCCGGCAGTTCGAACGCATATTTCTTGTCGA
>JARLIV010000200.1 GCA_031291555.1 Methylovirgula sp.
ACTGCAAGGAGGCTGACGATGACAGAAGGACATGCTGCAGTTTTAGAGAAAGACTTCACGCCCTCGACAAAACCCGAGACGGAATTCTCGCACATCAAGCCGGGCGATACCGAATTCAAAGGCGAGGGCCTGCGCGACTTTTTTCTCTATCGCGATCTCGGCATCGCCAAGGCGATCAACGGCAAGGTCATCGCGCATCTCGTCAAGGCCAATATGCCGCCGACCGAAGGAACGGGCTGGCACAAGCATATTGCCGACTTTCAAATCGTCATCATGACGAAGGGATGGGCGCGCTTCATGTATGAGGACAAGGAGACGTTCGTCTCCGCCGGCGATGTCGTGCATCAGCGGCCGGGCATCACCCATTATCTGTTCGATTACTCGCCGGATATGGAATATCTCGAAATCGTCAGCCCGGCCAATTTCGGCACTGTCGAGGTCGAAGGGCCTTGCGAGGTTCCGGCGCCGACGCCGTGGAAATGAGGCAGCTTCGGCGCTTCGCCCAACATACTCTCTTGCCGCGCGGGTGGAATCATCCGCGCGGGCGCGTGATGGCCGCGCCGATGGCCAACTGAGTCCGCGCACCAGATTCGCCCGCGCGGGAAGATGGTCGTTCCCCCGCGCCGCGGCGCATTCCACAATTTTTTTAAAGATTTATCCGGCTGCTTCGCCGCGCTGCATCGCCTTGGCGGCGCGCCAGGTTCGGCACAGCTTTTCCCGCACGACAAGCGCAAGCGCGACCGAAAGTTGAACTGGCCGCCACTCGACTTCAATTTAGCCGCGAAGCAGACTCCGTGTCGCGGGCCCGGCAATGGTCTCGCGCCTCATTGCGTTATCTCAATGAGCTGCCCAATGCCCACGGCGTCTTCGCGCGCGGACCAAAGAAGGCAGCCTTTCCAGCCAATTTGAGAGGTGCCCTATGCAAAACGATCTCATCCGACGCATTGCGGCCGAATTCTTCGGCACGTTCTGGCTTGTGTTCGGCGGCTGCGGCGCGGCCGTTCTCGCCGCGACCTTCCCGCATACCGGCATCGGTTTCGTCGGCGTCGCCTTTGCCTTCGGCCTCACGGTTCTGACGATGGCCTATGCTGTCGGCCATATTTCCGGCGGTCATTTCAACCCGGCGGTCACGGCGGGCCTCTGGTCGGCGGGCCGGATCGGCACCGAATTCGTCGTGCCCTACATTGTCGCCCAGGTCGTCGGCGCGATCGCCGCCGCCGCGGTGCTGCACGTGATCGCCTCGGGCCAACCCGGCTGGGTGGCGGGCGGCTTCGCCTCTAATGGCTATGGGGATCTGAGCCCCGGCAAATATAGCCTCGGCGCCGCGGCGCTGACCGAGTTCCTGGCGACGTTCTTCTTCCTCTTCATCATCATCGGCTCGACATCGAAGGGCGCCGCCGCGGGCTTTGCCGGCATTCCGATCGGCCTGGGCCTCACGCTGATCCATCTGATCACCATCCCGGTGACCAATACGTCGGTGAACCCGGCGCGCAGCACCGGCCCGGCGCTTTTTGCGGGTGGCGCCTATATTTCCCAGCTCTGGCTATTCTGGCTGGTGCCGATTTCCGGGGCGATCATCGCCGGCCTCCTGGCGCGCTGGCTCTATGAGCCGGAAAGCATCGCCAGCACGATCGTGGTGGAGGAGCGCCGCGTCGCCTAGCGCGCTTTCCGGCCAGATGAATTCATCTGGCCGACAAATAATCGCGCCGACCGAAAATGTCGAAGCGTGTTCTTGTCCGAAAAGTCCTGCAACTTTTCCGCAACACGCTCTAATATGCACCATGTGGAGGCATCATGGCCGGCCGATCCGGCAATGATGCACCTGCCTTACCGGGGGAAAGGATGCGGCCATGGGATGGCATGTGCGTTACGTCGACCAAGCCTTGAAACACGAACTGCTCTCGCAAGAATGGGCGACGGAAGAGGAAGCCCTGGAAGACGCCTGGAATCTGGCGCAGCAAGACGGCATCGAGATCACCGCCATCGAGGGGCCGGACGAAGAGACCGTGCCGATGGAAGATGTGCAGGCCTGGTTCGACCACCGGATGAAGAAAGAAGCCGGGCCCTTGTGATTCCCCGCGCCGGGAGTATCGAAATGTCCTTCTTCCGAACTTCTGCCGTCTTGATCGCCGCGCTCGCTGTCGTGCCGGCGATGGCCGAGCCCACGGGCTGTGGCCATTTCAAATGGCCGCTCGAGCATGAGAAGGCTCTGCTCGCCAAGCCTGTCGCGGTTGCCTCCGGCGGCGCGGCGAGCCTCGCGACCGGCGAGACTCTGACGCTCGCCCCGCAAAGCACGGCGAAACTGCCGCAAGCGCCGTCGCGGCCGCCGAAATTCCCGAACTCCTATGCCGGCTTCGTCACGCTCGCGGCGCCGGCCAGCGCGGGCACCTATCGCATCACGCTGACGCACGGCGCCTGGATCGACGTGGTGCAGGGCGGCCATCTGTTGAAATCGGTCGACCACACGAGCGCTGTCGGCTGCGCAGGCCTCGCCAAAAGCGTCAAATTCAACTTGGCGGCAACGCCCTTCACGGTCGAGATCAGCAGCAGCACGGCGCCTTCGCTCGCCCTTGTCGTGACGGCGGATTGAGCATCGGACCGAAAAGTGCGAAGCGGTTTTCGGACAAATCCGATGCGATCAGAAAAAACAATTAGCGCCTGGGAGGAACTCACCACTCTGAGCGCGGCGTGGCTTCCTGACCTGCGTGAACCCCGATAGGCTTGCCTCTTTCAGGAGGCAGCCATGTCCGATCCCTTTCAGGTTTCACTTGCGCCGCAGCAGCTTTGGCAGGCGATCAATCCCTGGACCTTCTATCAGCAGGGTTCGCAGATCGGCCTTATCAATATCGATCTGGGCCAGACGCCGAGCCCGCAGACCGAGCGTAACATTCTCAACGATGTCGGCAGCTATGGGCGGCAGATCGGCCATATCGGCGATGCGCTCGAAGTGATCCTCGACCATATGAAGCTCAACGATCTCGAGCCCGCCGAAAAGGATGCGATCGACATTCTGCGCGGCCAGCTCGCGCAGGTTCGCCGGATCAAGGCCCGCCTAGAAGCAGCGAAGACTAACCCTCAAGATGCGCAATCCGCTCCGGCACCGGCGGATGCGAATAATTGAAGAGGATGTAAAGCCAGTCGGGCGTCAATGTCGCGAGATTGTCGCGACTGAGCTTGGTCAGTGCCGAAATCATCGGCGCGGCGCCGACCATGGATTTGGCGAAGGCATCCGCCTGGAACTCCGCCCGGCGCGAGATAAAATTCGTCACCGGCGCGAGAAGGCTGGCAAACGGCCCCATGGCGGTCAGGACGATCATCAGCACCAGGGC
>JARLIV010000201.1 GCA_031291555.1 Methylovirgula sp.
CCGCGGCCCGCTGCACCGCTTCGCCGGCGATGTCTCGGTGCTCGGCAAAGGCGAGATTTTCGTCCCGGGCTGAGCGACTTTGTTCCGCCGCCTTTTCCCTTTATGTTAAGGGAGCCTTAACGATGGAGCTGGCGGTGGAAACTCCGACGCCGCGTTCGAACGGCGGTCAGCCGGCGGATGCCCCGGCCGAGCCTGCGCGCAGCGGTGAGAGGCTGCGGCTGGCGATGCGCCAGGCGCGGGTCGACGATGCCGAGCGCAGCCGCGTCGTCGCCGAATTGCGCGGTGCCGAGGTCGCCCGGCTCGAAATGCTGCGCGACGAACTTCTCCCCGTCTTCGCCGAAGTGCCGAAAGATGTCGATCTCTTCGACCTCGCTCTGGTGCCTAGCGAGCGGCCGCGCCTCTTCATCGACATGATCGCCTTCGTCGAAATGGACCGCGACCGGCGCACGTATCGTTTCCTGCAGGATACGCGCCTTGGCCGCGTCCTCATCGCCGAGGGCGAGCGGCTCGAACCGATGGTGGAATCGATCACCGATTATGTCGCCCGCCGGCTGATCGAGCGCGACAAGGCGCTCGCCGGCGATACGACGCTAGAGCGCGCGGCTCGCGCGCAGATCGAGACCGAGCAGAAGCTCGCTGCGCGCCACCCGCCCGCGACCGGGGAAAAGCCGCGGCACAGGAACGCCTTCGCCGTGGCGCTCGGCTTTCTCATCGAAATCCTCGGCTCGGCCGTGCTCATCGGCTTGGCCGGGCTCGGCGGCTGGACGGTGTGGAAATATATCGCTCCGCTGCTCGCGCACCATGCGGCGGGGCATTAGCGGCTTGGACGCGCGTCATGCGCGGACTTGATCCGCGCATCCAGGCTCTCGGTCGGCATCATGCCTGGATGGCCGGGTCAAGCCCGGCCATGACACGCGGTAAACCGCGTGCCAACACAATCTAATTGCCGCCCTTCTCGCCAGTCCGCTCGACAAGAAACGCCGCATGGCGGCGGATCAGTTCGCCGGCGAGCGCATCGGCGATCAATTTCTGCGTCTCCGCAATGCCATAGAGCGCCACGAAGGAGCCAAAGCGCGGCCCGCGGCTCTCGCCGAGCAGCACCTGATATAGCATGTTGAACCATTCGTTGGAGACGCCCGGCCGCTCCGGCGTCGCACCCTTGGCCTTCAAATCCTGATAGCGCGGAATCGGCCGCGCGATGTCGTAAAGCGCGGTCTGGATATCCTCCGCGCTCGCGTCCGCAGGCAGGCGCGCGAGCATGTCCGAGAGCTGCTGCAAGGCCGCGCGCTCGACCTCGTCGGCCTCGCGATAGGTCTTCGACGGCCGCACGAAGTCGCGGAAATAGCGCACCGCATAGATGATGAGCCGGTCGAGCCGCGGATGCGTCTGCGGCGAGACGCCCGGCGCATAGCGGCGCAGAAAGCCCCAGAGCACCTGCGGGTCTTCGCTGTTGGCGACGGCCGCGAGGTTGAGCAGCATGCCGAAGGAGATTGCTGTGCCCTGGCCCTCGTGCCGCAGAAGCTCGGGCGCCGGCGGCGCGCCAGAATGGATGTGCCAAACCGGATTGCCCAGCTGCTCCTTCACACCTTGACGCGGATAGGCCTCGAGGAAGCCGAGATAATCATCGACCGTGCGCGGGATGACATCGAAATAGAGCCGCTTCGCCGCCGTCGGCTTCTGATACATGAAAAGCGAGAGGCTCTCGGGGCTCGCATAGGTGAGCCATTCCTCGATCGAGAGGCCATTGCCCTTCGACTTCGAAATCTTCTGCCCCTTCTCGTCGAGAAAGAGCTCGTAATTGAAGCCCTCGGGCGGCGTGCCGCCAAGCGCGCGGACGATCTCGCCCGACAGTTTGACCGAGTCGATCAAATCCTTGCCCGCCATCTCGTAGTCGATGCCGAGCGCGTACCAGCGCATCGCCCAATCGGGCTTCCATTGCAGCTTGGCGTGACCGCCGGTGACGAGCGTCACGAAGCTCTCGCCCGTGACGGGATCGCGCCAGGCGATCTTGCCCGTCGCCGCATCGACGATTTCGATCGGCACCTGCATGACGACGCCGGTTTCCGGATGGATGGGCAGGAACGGCGAATAGGTGGCGGCCCGCTCCTGGCGGAAGCTCGGCAGCATGATGGCCATTACCGCCTCGTAGCGTGCCAGCATATGCAGCAGCGCGGCATCGAAGCGGCCGGACGTATAATAATCCGTCGAGGAAGCGAATTCGTAATCGAAGCCGAACTGGTCGAGGAAACCTCGCAACCGCGCATTGTTATGCGCGCCGAAACTCGAATGCGTACCGAACGGATCGGGGATCTGCGTCAGCGGCTTGCCGAGATGGGCGGCGATGACCTCTTTGTTCGGAATGTTGTCGGGCACTTTGCGCAGCCCGTCCATGTCGTCGGAAAAGGCGATGAGCCGGGTCGCGACTTTATCGTCTGTCAGCAGACGGAAGGCGTGCCGCACCATGGTCGTGCGCGCAACCTCGCCGAACGTGCCGATATGCGGCAGGCCGGAGGGACCGTAGCCTGTCTCGAAAATCACCTCTTTCTGGCCGGTGCGGGCGATGCGCGCGACGATCTTGCGGGCTTCTTCGAACGGCCAGGCGCCGGCCTGGCTTGCGGCTTCGCGAAGCGTCAAGGACGAGGCGGCCGATTGATCTGAGGCGGTCATCTTCAGTTCCGGATTGTGCGCGGCAGCACCCAGCGTGCGCGCCCCGAGGCCCTACTATTAAAACCTGGGCTCGGCAATTGGGCGGCGGTGTGCGCGGCCCGCAGGCCCCGCAACTTCGGGAGGGCAAGTGCGTCAGTTCGTCTCCACCTTATCGCCACCTATCCAGCCTTGCATCCGGCATGACAAGCTGTGCCTCGCAAGATCTTTCAACCGCTCCCTGGGCTCTGAGCAGGTTACAACATGAATCGATCCGTGCACCCATCCAAAACGCTCTCGCCCGCGCCTTCGGAAACGCCATCGCAATGGCGCACCGCCGAAACGCAGACCATTCTCGACCAGCTTTCCGATTCCCTGCGCCAAGCGCTGGCCGATCATCAGGCGATGCTCGGCATCCTGTTGCAGCGGCGCGCCGAACTGCCGCTTGAGATCGGCGAACTCTTCGAAGATGCCGGCAACGCCTATATGGAAATGTCGGAGCGCGTCAGCCAGAAATTCCTCGTCGCGCGCAACCATACGCCCGGCTAGATCGCGATGCGTTGAGGTTTCATCAACCTCAACGCATCCTCGTTCTAAACGATAAGGCTTGGCGCGTTGCCGCCGCTGCGTCGATGCGCCAGCCCGTGTTCGGTTTTATGCCAATGGAAGGGCTGCCGGGCGAGATCGCAGATGGCCGCCCAGGCGGCGGCGCAAATGAGCAGCGAATAGAGCGGCAAAAGCGCGAGGACCGGCCAGAGCCGCAGGAGGCGGCGGCGTTTCATCCCCAGAAGGGCGGGCCAGAGCAGACCCGGAACGCCAGCCACGATCACCGTCGTGCAGACCCCCGCCAGCCCGTCGTGCCAGCCATCGGCAGGCATGGCCGCGGAACCGAGAACAGCATCGAAGCCGAGACATAGGCCGCAGAGCGGCGCGGCGAGCGAGCCGAGGATGTTCGCGCCGAGCGTCAGCGTTATCGCGGCATAACGCACCGGCCCCAATTCCCGCAGCAGCCGAAGCGGATTCCGCCACAAGACGATCAGCGTCTGGTACCAGCCTTTGCACCAGCGCCGCCGCTGATTGAAAAAGGCGGCGAGCGAGAACGG
>JARLIV010000202.1 GCA_031291555.1 Methylovirgula sp.
GCGTGCCGGCAAGCAGGCCGAAACAGAAGAGCAGCGCGAACGTGCCGGCGCTCGCCATCAGCAGATAGATATAGCCGGCGCGCAGATTGCCTGCCGTGCGATGACGCGCGACAACGAGCGCCCAGGAGGCGAGCGACATCAATTCCCAGGCGAGCAGAAAACTATAGGCATCGGCGGCGATGACGACGAGATTCATCGCCGCGAGAAAGACCGGGTAGAAGGGCAGCACGCGGCCGGGCTCCGGCTCGTGCTCGCCATAGCCGAGGGCATAGAGCGACACGCCAGCAGCGCCGAAATTGACGATGAGCAGAAAAGCCGCCGCGAGCGCATCGAGGCGGAAATGCGCGCCGAGCCACGGCAGGCCGAGTGGCAGAGTGATCGACGCCGGGCCCTTCGCCATGGCCAGCACGGCCAGGCCGCTCAAAATCAGCGAGAGGATGAAAGTGCTGCCATAAACAAGCGGTGTCGCGATGGGCCGGCGGGCGAAGCCGATCGCCAGCCCGGCGAGGACGAGATAGCCGGCAAGGCACGTCAGCAAGAGCGCCATAGTGGCCCCCTTATCCGACAGGCTTGCAGGCGCCAGATCATTGGCTCAATCCTTCAGCCGGACGCCCCGGCCACCGCTCGGGCTCGTCGTGCCTTCGCCGATCAGGACGACTCCGGCCGATTCGAGCCCGGCGATCAGCTTCATCAGCGAATCGACATTGCCGCGGATGACGCCTTCGCTCGCTTCCATCCGCTGGATCGTCGGCAGCGACAGGCCGGACAGTTCGGCAAGCTCGCGCTGATCCATCGCTAGAAGCGCGCGCGCGGCCCGGATCTGCCCCGCAGTGATCATGCGGCTCGTCTCACCCTATCTGATAAACATCGTTATAGATGTTTAAAACATCAGAGTAAAGGTCTGAAGCTTGATTTTTCTAATGCCAGATCAGCAGCACGAGGGGCAGGATGAGCGCGGTGATGAGGCCGTTGAGGGCGATGCCGAGCGCGGCGAAAGCGGCGGCGACCCCGTCGAGCCGCGCCGCCTGCGCCGCGGCGACGCCGCTGCCGGCGACGCCTGCGGCGAGACCGTGGGCGCGCCAGTCCGCGACGCGCAGCCCCTTCAGCATTTTTTCGCCGATGATCGCGGCGAGGATGCCGCCGACCATCGCCAGCGCCGCTGTCAGTGCCGGGTTGCCGCCGATCTCGGAAGAGACGGCCATGGCGATCGGCGTCGTAATGGATTTCGGCGCCATCGACAAAGCGATGGCGCGGCTGCCGCCGAGTAGGCGGACGATGACGATGCCGGAAAGGATCGCTGTGACCGCGCCGGCGCTGAGGGCCAGACCGATGCTCGCGAGGTTGCGGCGAATGTGGTGGAAATTGCGCGCGAGCGGCACCGCCAGCGCGACCGTCGCGGGGCCGAGCAGGAAGTTGATGAACTGGGCGCCGTTGAAATAGGTCGCATAGGACGTCTGCGTCGCGACGACGATAAAACCGACAGCAATAACCGCAAATGCCACCGGATTGGCGTAGGGCGGCCCGCCCGCTTTGCGCTGCAGCCAGCAGCCGGCAAGATAGGCGCCGATCGTCAGCACGATCCAGGTGAGCGGCGCCAGCGCGAGCGGTGTCCAGACGGCTAGGATTTCGCGATACATGGCTTGTCTCCCACCGCGAGTATCCGCGCCTTTTTTGGCGCGGCTTTCCTGCGGATCAGGTGGTGCAGCACGAGGCCGGTGACGGCGAGGCTCAACACGGTCGAGCCGATAACGCCGCCGAGGATCGGCAGCCATTGCTGCCGGATCAGGCCGAATTCAGCGATGATGCCGACACCCGCCGGCACGAAGAGCAGGCCGAGATAATTGAGAATGACGCCGGCGGTCTCGTCGAGCGCGCCGGGCGCGGCCGGTGCGGTTTCGCATCCGTAACCGCGGAAGATCAGCCAGCCCGCGAGCAGGATCATCCCGACGACCGGGCCGGGAACCGGCAGATGCAGCGCAGAGCGCAGCAATTCGCCCGAAAGCTCGACACCGAGGAGGGTGAAGACGGCGACCAACATGGCGAATCTCCTTGCTTCGCCACTCAAAATGCGCTCCCGCGGCGCAACAGAAAATATCCGACTCCTCAAATGTCTTTTGCAAAAAACGGCATAATGCTAGCTTGTGCGGGTTCATTAGCGAACATTAAGGTTCGTTTGTTGCTCAAATAGGCAGAGCGATGGACGTTTTTGCTGCACTGCGAGCTTTCGTCCGTTCGGTCGATCTCGGCAGTTTCTCCAAGGCAGCGGCCGAGCAGGAGCTGAAGGTTTCGACCGTCTCGCGCTATGTCAGCGCGCTCGAGACCGATCTCGGCGTCGCGCTCTTCAATCGCTCGACGCGGCGCCTGCATCTCACAGAAGGGGGCGGCGATTTCTATCGCCGGGCGGTGGCGATCCTCGCCGAATTCGAGGAAGCACGGCTCGCCATGCACACGCTCAACGCCAGCCCGCGCGGCGTGCTGCGCGTCAATATTCCGAGTGCCTTCGGCCGCCGCCATATCGTTCCGCATTTGAAAGACTACCGCGATCTTTATCCGCTCGTCCGGCTCGACGTCAGCTTGACCGATACGGTCGTGAACCTGATCGAGACGGGTGCCGATGTCGCGATCCGAATCGGGGCTTTGGAGGATTCAACCCTCGTCGCCAGGAAGCTTGCGCCGCAGCGGCGCATCCCGGTTGCAAGCCCGGCCTATCTCCACCGCCACGGCATACCGCGCGCGCCGGACGAACTCGCGCGCCATGCCTGCCTCATCCTCGCGCCGCAGCAGGGCGAGACCTGGTATTATCGCGCCGCGCCCGAAGCCGAACTTGAGAGCATTGCGGTGAACGGCGATGTGCGCGCCAATGAATCGGAGGTCCTGTTGCAGCTTGCGCGCGATGGGCTTGGCATTGCGCTGCTGCCGACATGGATCATGGCCGACGAACTCGGCGCCGGCCTGCTCACGCCGCTCCTGAGCGATTGGCATTGGGCGATCGCCACCGGACCGGAGCGGGCGATCTGGGGCATCTATCCGCCGAAGCGCATCGTCGCGCCGAAAGTGCGCACCTTTCTCACCTTCTTCGCCGCACGTTTTGGCAAACCGCCATATTGGGAGCGGGCAGCGCAGTTGGAAGATAATCCCAGCGACGACATCATAGCCCCAGATCGCTGAGGCCTGGATGGTCGTCGGGGCGACGGCCCAAAGGCCAGAAGAATTTGCGATCCTGTTCCTTGATCGGCAGATCGTTGATCGAGGCGAAGCGGCGCTGCATCAGGCCTTCCGCGTCGAATTCCCAATTCTCATTGCCATAGGAGCGGAACCATTGGCCGGCGTCGTCGTGCCATTCGTAGGCGAAGCGCACGGCGATGCGATTGCCGGTAAAGGCCCAAAGCTCCTTGATAAGGCGATAGTCCAACTCGCGCGCCCATTTGCGTGTCAGGAAGGCGACGATTTCGGCGCGCCCGCGCGGGAACTCGGCGCGGTTCCGCCAGATCGAATCCGGCGTATAGACGCGCGAGACGCGTTCGGGGTCGCGGCTGTTCCAGCCGTCTTCCGCCAGGCGCACCTTGGCGATGGCGGTTTCGCGGGTGAAGGGAGGAATGAGGGCTGTCATGACGCTCTCCTGTACTCAATGGTCACTTATGTACCTATCAGTACAATAGGAGTCAAGCGGCAGTTCGGACGTTGCGGTCTTTGGCAGCCGCGCCCAGTTCCTGACGGGGAGCTTTAGGCCAAATCAATCTGAAATGCAGATCGATACAAGAGAAATAATGAATTATATTTATCTGTCCGCTTAAGCGACATTCGGCTCCGGAATAGGAGCTGAATGATGACGAGTACCACCCCGGATTTCGATTTGCCCATATCCCGGCGCGCGAGGCCGGACCATGTCAGCCTAACGATCCTCCCCGGCTTGCTTCTCACCGCGACGGTCGCGGCGACGGCCTTTGCCTTGCACGCGCTGCCGGGCATCGCGGCCTTCAACCCGATGATCCTCGCGATCCTCATCGGCATCGCCTTCCACAATCTCGTCGGCACGCCGGCGCGGGCGAAGGCGGGCGTCACCTTTTCGCTGCGGCGGATTCTCCGCCTCGCCATCATTCTGCTCGGGCTCCAGTTGACGGCCGCGCAGGTGGCGCAAGTGGGTCCGAAGGGCGTCGGCGTGATCATCGTGACGCTCCTTGCCACGTTTGCCTTCACGAAATGGTTCGGCAAGCAGCTCGGTGTCGACAGGAAGTTGGCGGAACTGATCGCCGCCGGCACCTCGATCTGCGGCGCTTCGGCGGTGATCGCCACCAATACTGTTACCAATGCGCATGACGAGGATGTGGCCTATGCCGTCGCCTGCGTGACTGTCTTCGGCTCGATCGCTATGTTCGCCTATCCGCTGCTGCCCGGTCTTCTGCGGCTTTCGCCACACGCCTATGGCCTCTGGGCCGGCGCGTCGATCCATGAGATCGCGCAGGTGGTCGCGGCAGCATTCCAGGATGGCAAGGCGGCCGGCGATTTCGGCACGATCGCCAAGCTCTCGCGGGTCATGATGCTGGCGCCGGTGGTCATCGGCCTTGGCTTCCTGTCGCGCCTGCGTGCGGAGCACATGCATCGTCACGCCGCCGCGCCGATCCCCTGGTTCGTGCTCGGCTTCGTCGCGCTCGTGGGCATCAATAGCTTTGTGACGCTCCCCGCCCCGCTCAAGTCCAGCATCGTGATGCTGACGACGTTTCTCCTGTCGATGGCGCTCGCCGCCATGGGGCTTGAGACGGACATCCGCAAGTTGCGGGCGAAGGGGCTGCGGCCTTTGCTGCTCGGCCTGGCCTCTTTCCTCTTCATTGCCACGTTCAGTTTGGTTTTAGTCAAGATGACGACATGAGACGAGCGTAGGCGCACAGACGCCAAAGCGAGTCGGTGGCAATCTCGTCGGCGCGGTGGCCTGTGCCACCGCATTCTCATCTCTCATATTTCGATCCGGCCGCTTGGCCGGACTACGGGAGGTTCTCAATGCTCAAAAGATTTTTGTCGCTTTTGGTCGTTCCGGGCTTTGCATTCGCGGCGTCGCAGGCTGAAGCCGTGCCTTTGTCGTCGCTCAACGGCGCCGCAGCGCCGCAGGTCACGCTCGTTTACGGCGGTTGCGGGCCTTATGGCCATCGCGGTCCCTATGGCCATTGCCGGCCCGGCGGCCAATGGGGCGGCTATTGGGGCGGCGGTATACGTCCTTGTCCTCCTGGCTGGCACATCGGGCCCTACGGCCGCCATTGCTGGCGGAACTATTGAGATCTGGATTCTTGTGAGCGCCGGCGTGGCGGCGCTCACATTTTCCCTTTGATGCCCGCCTTTACCAGCAACCAATTGACCGGATAGCTGGTGACGAAGCCGCAGAGCATCGCGATCTGAATCATGAACCAGAATTCGGGCCGGTCGGCTTCGATCGGGGCGCCGTAGATGCGGGCGAACCAGCCGAATTGCGCCAGGGCCGTAAAGCCATACATGCCGATCTGCCATGTGGTGATCGTTGCGGCATCCGCTTTCAAAGCCTCGATAAATCCCCGCTGAGCGGAAAGGTTCCGCATCGGCTTGATGGTGAAATATTGAAAGCCGATGCCGAGCGTGAAAGCGAAGATGAAATCGAGAATCCAAATCGCGAAAATCTTTTCGTCAAAAATGCTCTTCCAGCCGAAAGCCAGCGCGACGCTCGGGAAAAAATAGCCGAGCCCCTCCGCTAAAATATCGCCGAGCGTGCAGCCCGACCCGCAATGGCTCGCGGCCGCGGTCGTCACGGCCCATAACGGCTTTGGCCTTTCCGTGCCAGGCATGTGGGCCGGCATGGCGGCGCCGCTGCGCGGCATGGCCCGCTCCCAACGAAAATAGAAGAGAAGCCAAATGACGCTGCCGAAGAGCGCGCAAAGCGGCCAGACGAGATTCATCACCCACAGATGCTGCGGTCGGTAAAATTCGTCGACGATGATGATCAGCGCGCTGACCAACGCCAGCAGAAGGGAGATTAATGCGAGGATATGAAGCCAAAGCGGAAATGCGTGGGTCATGATCCGACATCGTCTCTCGCGTCGGGCGTTGCCGCATGCTAGCACAACGCCAGCTTGAAGGGGGTGTCATGAAGACCGCGATCGCTATCAGACATGTTCACTTCGAAGACCTCGGCACGCTCGGGCCAGCGTTGCAAGGTGCCGGCTATGGCGTGACCTATGTGGACGTCGATAGCGGCGCGCTTGCCGGGCTCGATCCGCGGGCGGCCGATCTCGTGATCGTTCTCGGCGGGCCGGTCGGTGTCTATCAGACGGACGAATATCCCTTTCTTCTCGACGAGACTCGCCTGCTCGAAACGCGAATCGCCGCCGACCGGCCGACGCTCGGCATCTGCCTCGGCTCGCAATTGATGGCCGCGGCGATGGGCGCCAAGGTCGCGCCCTCAGGTCACAGCGAGATCGGCTTTTCACGCCTTGCGATTAACCCGGCCGGCGCGGAAAGCCCGTTGCGGCACCTTGCCGATGTTGATGTGCTGCATTGGCATGGCGACACATTCGCGATTCCCGAAGGCGGGAGGGTGCTGGCCTCGACGCCGCTTTGCGCGCATCAGGCTTTTTCCCGCGGCCCCAATATTCTCGCTTTGCAATTCCATCCCGAGCCCGGTGCGGCGGACCTGGAGCGCTGGTTCATCGGCTATGCGGGCGATCTCGCCGGCGCCAGGCTCGATCCACGCGCCTTCCGCAAGGCGGCGGCGGTCCACTGCCCGCCGCTGCAGCGCGCGGCGGCGAAAATGCTCAGCGATTGGATCGCCGGCCTCAAACCTTGAGATTGCCGGGCTCGGCGCGGCCTGTGCAGCGGCCGCCTTTGCGGGTCGACAGAGGTGGACAAAGACCCCACATTGGGATCAATGATTCGTCTTTCGTTCCCCGGAGAGAAGCGGGATTGAGCGCCCCCGACAGTTTTGAGGAAGCAGGCTTCGGCTACGAGCCGCCCGCGTTGCGGCCGGGCGGCATTGCCGCGCGCGCCCGGGCCGGCGCCCGCTATCTCGAGGGGCTGA
>JARLIV010000203.1 GCA_031291555.1 Methylovirgula sp.
ACGAAATAGACCCAATAGGGCGGCTCGTAGACGACTTCGAGGAAAAGCGCCAGGCCGACAATCAAAAAGCCGGCGAAGAGCATGACGAAAACGGCCGGGCCGTCGCCGGAATCGGCGAAACCGTAGCTCAGCCCGCAGGCCGTGCAACCCGGCGCGACCGTCAGCAATTTCGAGAATAATTTGCCGTTGCCGCAGCGCGGGCAGCGGCCGGCGACGCCGCGCCAGACCGCCGAGGACAAGGACGGGGACTTGTCGGCGCCGCTGCTTTCAACGCTACTCATGGCGGCCTTCTTGCGCCCGGCCGCCGCCGGACGCAAGCCTCTAGAAGCTTTTTGGAAGCTCTTCTTCCCTCATCCTGAGGAACGCCGAAGGCGTGTCTCGAAGGATGAGGAATCCATTCCACCCTCGATGCTTCGAGACGGCCGCTTCGCGGCCTCCTCAGCATGAGGGCTTACAGGCCGCGGGAATTCCAAGCGGACTCTAAGCGCAACTCAATGTTCGAACGGGCCGCCCCACGATCCCCAGACGTAGATGCAGGAGAACAGGAACAGCCAGACGACGTCGACGAAATGCCAATACCAGGCGGCGAATTCGAAGCCGAGGTGGCGCTGCGGCGTGAACTGGCCGGCGAGCGAACGCAACAGGCAGACGATCAGGAAGATCGTGCCGATGATGACATGGAAGCCGTGGAAGCCCGTGGCCATGAAGAAGGTCGAGCCATAGATCGAGCCCTTAAAGGCGAAGGGCGCATGGGCATATTCATAGGCTTGCACGCAAGTGAACGAGATGCCGAGCAGGATCGTCAGAATGAGGCCGTTCACCAGGCCCTTGCGATCATTATTGAGCAGCGCGTGATGCGCCCAGGTCACCGTCGTGCCGGAGGTCAACAGAATGAGCGTGTTGAGCAGCGGGAAGTGCCACGGGTCGATCGACTCGATGCCCTTTGGCGGCCAGTGACCGCCGGTGAAGGCCGTGCGGGAATATTCGATGGCTTCGCCAGGGAACAGGGCGACATTGAAAAAGGCCCAGAACCAGGCCACGAAGAACATCACTTCCGAAGCGATGAAGAGGATCATGCCGTAGCGCAGGCCGAGCGCGACGATCGGCGAGTGAACGCCGGGTGTCTGCGCCTCCTTGATCACGTCGAGCCACCAGTTGGCCATGATGAAGAGGACCGCGATGAGGCCGACGCCGAAAATATAGCTGCCGGGCTTGAGCGCGCCGATGGGGATCGCCTTCATCCACATGATGGCGCCGAGCGCCATCAGGAACGCGCCGATGGCGCCGAGAATCGGCCACGGGCTCGGATCGACGAGGTGATATGGATGATTGGGCTTGGCATGCACGTCAGACATTTCGTTCCCTCTCGTCTCTTCTGAGCTTTTGCCCCCCGCGGCCGTTTTCATCCGTGCCGCAGCGTCCTACTGTCGAGTCATTCCTTACTTGCGGTTCAAAGTCGCGGCGGCTCCTTGCCATTCGCCTGAGCCGCTGTCACCGGCCGCGCGTCTTGTGCCGCATAGAAAGTATAAGAGAGCGAAACCTCGTCGATGCCGCTCATCGTCTCGTCCTTCTCAAGCGCCGGATCGAGAAAGAAGACGACCGGCATTTCGACCGTCTGATGCGGGCCGAAATGCTGCTCGCTGAAGCAGAAGCAGGCGATCTTATCGAAATAGGCGCCGGTCTGCCCGGGCGTCACATTATAGACTGCACGCGCGGCCAGCTCATGATCGCTTCGGTTCGTGACCTTGAAGAAGACCGTCGCCGTTTGCCCGGTGCGCACCGAAACCTGTGGCACTTCCGGCGCGAAGGCGAGCGCGAGACCCGGCGTGACATTGGCGTCGAGATGAACCGTGATGATGCGCTTGCCTTCCTCCTTGGGCGCGGCGCGGCGCACCTGAGTCGTGCCGGCGAAACCCGTCGCGGAGCAGAAGGCGCGATAAAGCGGAATCGCGGCGAAGGACATGCCGAGCATTCCGATCGCGACGGCGAGGACAGCGAAAGCAACCAGCCCCTGGCGCGGGCCTTTCGCGCGGCGCAAATCAGGGCGTTGTTGGGAAGCCACCATCGCTCGACCCTATATTGGCGGCTTAAGGACGCCGGGGCCGAGCTTCACAATCGTCACCGCATAGAACAGGACGACAAGCGCGCCGACGACGAGACCGATCGCGATATTGCGCAGGCGGCGGCTGCGCATTTGCTCCGGCGTGAGCGTCACGCCTTTCGGATCGATCTCGTAGGACATCATCGCAAGACCCCGACGACGTAGATGACCCGCTCGACCAGCAATTCGGCGAAGAGCACGTAGAGATAGACGATCGAGAACCAGAAGAGGCTCATCGCCGTCTTGTTGGCGGCCTCGCCCTCGCGCACGCGGAAGACCAGGATGGAGCGGCGGACGAATTCCACCCCCAGCACCAGAGCGAAAGCGCCATAAACATACGAGGCGAAGCCAAGCGCCGTGGGCAGCACGCCGATCGCGACGAGGATCAGACTGTAGATGAGAATCTCGAGCCGCGTGTGATCGGCGCCCTTGACGTTCGGCATCATCGGCACGCCGGCATTGCCGTAGTCGGTCGTGCGCGCCAGCGCGAGCGCCCAGAAATGCGGCGGCGTCCAAGCGAAGATCAGACCGAAGAGTACGAGCGGGGCGACATCGACATGCCCCGTCGCGGCGGCGTAGCCGACGATCGGCGGCAGCGCGCCCGCCGCGCCACCGATGACGATGTTCTGCGGCGTCGCGCGCTTTAGCCACATCGTATAGATCACGACATAAAAGAAGATCGTGAAGGCGAGCAGCGCCGCGGCGAGCGCATTGGCGACGAGATAGAGCGTCAGCACCGCGAAGCCGGATAGGATGATGCCGAAAGCCAGAACTTCCGGCCGCGTCACCCGCCCGGTCGGGATCGGCCGCTTGGCGGTACGCCGCATCACGGCATCGATGTCGGCATCGTACCACATGTTGAGCGCGCCCGAGGCACCGGCACCGACGGCGATGCAGAGCAGCGAACTGAGCCCAATGACGAAATTCACCGGATGCGGCGCAAGCAGAATGCCCGCGAGCGCAGTGATGACGACAAGCTGCATCACCCGCGGCTTGACGAGCGCGAGGTAATCGCGGGGCTCCGCAGTCGAAATTGCCATCGCGCCAGCGCTGCTATCGTCGATCAAACTCATGCCAGTTTAACATCGCTTTCGTGGAAAGGAGCGGCGCTGACGCGCCGCTGCTCTCAATGGTCGGACCCAACGATCCGCGGCAGGACCTCATAAGAATGGAACGGCGGCGGCGAGCTGACCGTCCATTCGAGCGTCGTCGCGCCCACGCCCCACGGATTGTTGCCGGCAAGGCGCTTCTTCGCAAAAGCCTCGAAGAGTATGTAGAGGAAGAGGAGGACGCTGATGCCCGACAGATAGGCGCCGTAGGACGAGACCTCGTTCCACAGCCGGTACGCATCGGGATAGTCGATATAGCGGCGCGGCATCCCGGCGAGGCCGAGGAAATGCTGCGGGAAGAAGGTGACGTTCACGCCGATGAACATCATCCAGAAGTGAATCTTCCCCAGCGACTCATTGTACATGTAGCCGCTCATCTTCGGGAACCAATAATAGAAGCCCGCGAAGATCGCGAAGACCGCGCCGAGCGACAGCACATAATGGAAGTGCGCGACGACGTAATAGGTTTCGTGCAGATAGCGGTCGACGCCGGCATTGGCCAGTACGACGCCGGTCACGCCGCCGACGGTGAACAGGAAGATGAAACCTGTCGCCCACAACATCGGCACGCGGAACGAAATCGAGCCGCCCCACATGGTCGCGATCCAAGAGAAGACCTTGATGCCCGTCGGCACGGCGATCACCATCGTCGCGAAGACGAAATAGCGCTGCGTGTCGAGCGACAGGCCGACCGTGTACATGTGATGCGCCCAGACGAGGAAGCCGACGACGCCGATCGCGACCATGGCGTAAGCCATGCCGAGATAGCCAAAGACGGGCTTCTTCGAGAAGGTCGAGATCACGTGGCTGATGATGCCGAAGCCCGGCAGGATCAGGATGTAGACCTCGGGGTGGCCGAAGAACCAGAACAGATGCTGGAACAGCAGCGGGTCGCCGCCGCCCTCCGGCTTGAAGAAGGTCGTACCGAAGTTGCGGTCGGTCAGCAGCATCGTGATCGCGCCGGCGAGAACCGGAAGCGAGAGGACGAGCAGGAAGGCCGTGACCAGAACCGACCAGGCGAAAAGCGGCATCCGGTGCAGCGTCATGCCCGGCGCGCGCATGTTGAAGATCGTCGTGATGAAGTTGATCGCGCCGAGGATCGACGAGGCGCCGGCGAGATGGATCGACAGGATGACGAAGTCCATCGCCGGGCCGGGGTGCCCTTGCTCCGAGAGCGGCGGATAAAGAACCCAGCCGCCGCCGAAGCCCTTCATGCCCGGCGCGCCGTCCATGAAAAGCGAAATAATCATCAGCGTGAACGAGGCCGGCAGCAGCCAGAACGAGATGTTGTTCATCCGCGGAAAGGCCATGTCCGGCGCGCCGATCATCAGCGGCACGAACCAATTGCCGAAGCCGCCGATCAGCGCCGGCATCACGACGAAGAAGATCATCGTCAGGCCGTGCGCGGTGATGACCACGTTATAGAGATTCTTGGCGTAATCCGTCGCCAGATCCGGCGGCGCGCCGTCGAGGATCCGCGCCAGGAAGGGGAAGACCTGCAGCCCAGGTTCCTGCAACTCGGCCCGCATCGCAATCGACAAAGCCGCGCCGAAGACGCCGGCTATGATCGCGAAGACGATGTAAAGCGTGCCGATGTCCTTGTGGTTTGTCGAATAGAGGAAACGCCGCCATCCGGTGGGATGGCCATGCGCGTCATCATGTGTGGTCGCAGTCGTGCTCATCTCGTCTCTTCCCCGGAATTCCTTTATATTATCGACGGTTTGACGCCAAAGCCTAATTCCTCACCGCCGCGGGCCCGGCCTCCGCATAGCGCGGCAGGGGGTTGGCTGAGAACTTCTTTTTGGCGTCCGCCAGCCAGGCGGCATATTCCGCCTCGCTCACGACGCGGAAGGCAATCGGCATATAGGCGTGATCCTCACCGCAAAGCTTGGAGCACTGCCCATAATACATGCCCTCCTTGGTGGCGCGGAACCACGTCTGGTTGAGCCGGCCCGGCACCGCGTCGATGCGGACGCCGAAGGACGGCACGGTGAAGGAATGGATGACATCCGTCGCCGTCACCTGAACCAGTACCGTCTTGTTGACCGGAACGACGGCCGCATTGTCAACGGCGAGCTGACGCAATTGACCCGGCTTCAGGTCCTTGTCCGCCACGATGTAGGAATCAAAGTCGAAGCCGCCGCCCTGGTTCGCCGGATAGGCGTAAGTCCAGTACCATTGATGGCCGGTGACCTTAACTGTCAGATCCGTCTTGGGAATCACCAATTCATGATCGAGCAGCCGAAATGACGGAATGGCGATGAAGACGAGAATCAGCACCGGCAGGACGGTCCAAGCGACTTCAAGCGTGGTGTTGTGGGTGAGCGCTGAGGGAGTCGGGTTGGCTTTTTCGTTGAAGCGGAAAATCACGTACAGCAACAAGAAGCCGACGAAGACGCTGACGGCGATGATGATCGGGGTCAGAATATCATCGTAGAAGGTGTGGATTTCCTCGGCGATCGGGGTCGCGGGAGTCTGGAGCCCGATTTGCCCCGATACGGCATGGCCAAGCTGGGCCAGAGCCGGTGTTGCCGCAACGGCACAAAGGAGCAGCGCCGCTGGCAGAGCCAACGCGCCACGATGCTTCAGCCAACGGCCAGGAATATGCGGAGATTTCATGAACTTTCTTCGCTCCCCTTACCACTTTTCGCAGTTTCGTTGCCGACCCCAAAGCGGCACGAACATG